>NZ_CATJGZ010000063.1:0-76145 GCF_949740115.1 Bacteroides sp. 41_26 | reverse complement strand
ATTGTAAATCAAATGATTACTATTGAACAACTTAAAGACGTGAAAGAGCGCACTGATGCGCTGAGGAGGTATCTTTGACATCGACGGGAAGAAAATTCAGGTCGAAGAAGAACAATTAAGAACACAAGCTCCGGGTTTCTGGGATGATCAGAAACGTGCCGAAGCACAAATGAAGAAGGTGAAGGACTTGCAGAAGTGGATTGCAGACTATAATACAGTCAAGACACTGAGCGATGAGCTGGAACTGGCTTTCGATTTTTATAAAGACGAACTTGTTACCGAAGCAGAAGTGGATGAGGGTTATGCCAAAGCACTGGAAGCTGTAGAGAACCTGGAATTGAGAAATATGCTCCGTGGCGAAGCCGATCAGATGAGCTGTGTTTTGAAAATAAATTCCGGAGCGGGTGGTACAGAGAGTCAGGACTGGGCATCTATGCTGATGCGTATGTATCTGCGCTATGCCGAAACGAATGGATATAAAGCAACAATTTCTACCTTGCAGGAAGGCGATGAGGCAGGTATTAAAACTTGTACAATTCAGATAGAAGGTGATTATTCTTACGGTTATCTGAAAGGTGAAAATGGAGTACATCGCCTGGTGCGTGTTTCGCCATACAATGCCCAGGGGAAGCGTATGACTTCGTTTGCTTCCGTTTTTGTTACTCCGCTTGTGGATGATAGCATTGAGGTTAACATCGAGCAGGCACGTATTTCATGGGATACTTTCCGTTCGGGTGGAGCCGGTGGTCAGAATGTGAACAAAGTAGAATCGGGAGTTCGTCTACGTTACCAGTTTAAAGATCCTTATACTGGTGAGGAAGAAGAAATTCTTATCGAAAACACCGAAACACGTGACCAGCCTAAAAATAAAGAGAATGCGATGCGTCAGTTACGTTCTATCTTGTATGATAAAGAGTTGCAGCATCGCATGGCTGAGCAAGCGAAGGTAGAAGCCGGAAAGAAGAAGATTGAATGGGGATCACAGATACGGAGTTATGTGTTTGATGATCGGCGTGTGAAGGATCATCGTACTAATTATCAGACTTCTGACGTAAATGGTGTGATGGATGGGAAGATTGAGGATTTCATCAAAGCCTATTTGATGGAGTTTTCATCGGAAGAACAAAATTAATTTCCTTATCCTTCGTTGGATTGAATAATTATTCTTAGCTTTGTTAGCGTTGAACTTTAAAGCTAAAAACATATGGGTAAGAATAAGAAAAAAGTAACACACACAAAAAAGGAAGAAGAACAAGCCAAACGGGTTATTAAGATAATTTCAGTAGGACTCGTTATTCTGGCATTGGCCATGTTAATTGGATTTTCTTTCTTAGGATGATTTTATTCATCACAGATTATGTAGATGGTTTTCTGCATAATTTGTGATGAATTCTTTTTTGTAACAGCTTTGTAGCTCATTTGTCATAACGATGTACATCTATGCAGGTATCTTTGCGGCAAAATAAAGATTTTGACCGGAATGAGGAAACTGACTACAGCCATAGCTGGTTTATTACTTGCTATGATGGCTTTTGGACAAGTGAATGAAGAAGTTGTGGATGGCAAGAAGCTGAATAAAGAAAAAATGGAACTGCATGACTATTTGCCAGCCATCCATGGTACTGTTCGTGCTAAGTATGAGTATCAGACAGTTACAAATGAAAGCCGTTTCCAGGTGCGTAATGCACGTTTCAGCCTTACGGGCAATGTACTTCCTATTGTTGCTTACAAAGCAGAAATTGACTTATCAGATCAGGGTACTATCCGCATGTTAGATGCCTATACCCGTATTTTTCCGGTGAAACACCTTGATTTTACAATCGGACAGATGCGTGTTCCCTTTACAATTGATGCCCATCGCTCTCCTCATCAACAGTATTTTGCAAATCGTTCTTTTATTGCCAAGCAGGTGGGAGATGTGCGTGACGTAGGTGCTACGTTGGCCTATACCCGAAAAAATGCTGCATTGCCTTTTATCCTTGAAGGAGGTTTATTCAATGGTTCGGGACTTACTAATCAAAAAGAGTGGCAGAAGACGTTGAACTACTCCCTAAAAGGACAATTATGGTTTGCTAAAGGCTGGAATCTCACTTTAAGTACACAAATGATTAAACCGGAGGCTATACGTATCAACATGTATGATATCGGTATCTATTATGAAACAGACAAATTTCACATTGAAGCCGAATATCTATATAAGAAGTATGGTCACAGTTCTTTTGATGATGTACATGCTGTTAATAGTTTTGTAAACTATGATCTGCCATTGCACAAATTCTTTCATAAAATGTCGTTTCTCGTACGCTATGATATGATGAATGATCATAGTAACGGACTTGGAATGGACGAAACAACCCGTCGTCTTCCCATTACGGATTATGCCCGTAAGCGTCTTACCGGTGGGCTTACTTTTAGCTTTTCCAAGGCTTTCGTTGCCGATATCCGGTTGAATTATGAAAAGTATTTTTATAAAAAGGGTGGCATTCCTAAAGATTCGGAGCAAGATAAATTAGTTATCGAATTTATGACGCGGTTTTAGAGAAGTACGTACTCTTGTCTGTTTAAAGTACGTGTTTTTGTGTATAATAAGTACGTATTTAACTCACCCTTAAAATACTATTTTCTGACAGTATAAAGTGCATGTTTTATCAACAAAGTATAAATGATTTAATGGTTGAAAACCAGTATTTTATCTAAAAAAAAGAATATCTCTGACTTTTGTTACCATTTTAAATTGGAAAATACCGAAAAGATAGTTGCGATTTTGACAAATAACTTTTAGATACAATTATAACCTTACCACCTTACCGTTCTATCACTTTATCACCCTATAACTCTATCACCTTATAACTTTTATTTCTATCTTTGCAGCATGGCACAGGAGATAGAACGTAAGTTTCTCGTTATCGGAGATTTTAAATCACAGGCTTTTGAGCAAAGTCGTATTGTACAGGGGTATATAAGCAGTGCCCGTGGACGGACGGTGCGTGTACGAATTCGTAACGGTAGAGGGTATCTCACTATCAAGGGAGCCTCTAATGAATCCGGAACCAGCCGCTATGAATGGGAGAAAGAGCTGTCTTTGCATGAGGCAGAAGAACTAATGAAACTTTGTGAACCGGGGGTAATTGATAAAACCCGCTATTTGGTTCGTAGTGGTGAACATATTTTTGAAGTCGATGAGTTTTATGGTGAAAACGAAGGACTTATTGTTGCAGAGGTGGAACTCAATGCTGAAGATGAGGCTTTTGTGAAACCTTCTTTTATCGGACAGGAAGTAACAGGAGATGTTCGTTACTATAATTCACAGTTGATGAAGAAACCATACACAACCTGGTAACGCTAACAAAATAATCTGTATATTTGTTCTTATTATTAAAAGGACACTGTATGGAGCAATTATATAACTATCTTCCGCGTGAACTGGTCACTTTTATTCTGGTGACTTTGTTTTCTCTTCTTATCGGTCTTTCCCAACGTAAAATCAGTCTGAAACGAGAAGGAGAGACGACTCTTTTCGGTACTGACCGTACCTTTACCTTTATTGGTATATTGGGATATTTACTCTACATTCTTGATAAGGCAGATATGCGTTTGTTTATGGGAGGAGGTTTGATACTGGGTATCTTGCTTGGTTTGAATTACTATGTTAAGCAATCTCAGTTCCACGTATTTGGTGTGACCACCATCATAATTGCTTTGATCACTTATTGCATTGCTCCGATAGTCGATACGCAGCCTTCGTGGTTTTATGTTATGGTTGTTGTTACCGTATTATTACTGACGGAATTGAAGCATACTTTCACCGAATTCGCCCAGCGTATGAAGAACGATGAAATGATTACCCTTGCCAAGTTTCTGGCTATTAGTGGTATCATTTTGCCCATGTTGCCTGATGAGAATATTATCCCGGATATCAACCTGACTCCTTATTCCATATGGCTGGCTACTGTGGTCGTTTCCGGCATTTCATATCTGTCTTATTTGCTGAAACGTTATGTGTTTCGTGAGTCCGGTGTGTTGGTTTCCGGCATTGTAGGGGGGCTTTATAGTAGTACTGCCACTATCTCTGTTTTAGCGCGTAAAAGTCGTAATATACATTCCGGTCAGGCAACAGAATATGTTGCTGCTATGTTGCTGGCAGTTAGTATGATGTTTTTGCGGTTTATGATACTGATCTCTATTTTCAGTCGTGAGATATTTCTGGATATTTATCCTTATCTCCTTATCATGGCATTGACTGCGGCAGCTGTTGCATGGTTTATTCATTCGCGAAGGAAGAAAACAGATGTCACTGAAAATGTGGATGAGGATGAAGACGGTAGCAATCCGCTGGAGTTTAAAGTAGCATTGATTTTCGCTGTGCTGTTTGTTGTGTTTACCGTTCTTACGCACTATACGTTGATTTATGCAGGCACGGGAGGGTTAAACCTTCTGTCGTTTGTTTCGGGTTTTAGTGATATTACTCCTTTTATTCTGAACTTATTGCAAAGTACAGGTACTGTCGCTGCGTTGGTGATCACAGCTTGTAGTATGCAGGCTATTGTGAGCAATATTATGGTTAATATGTGCTACGCATTGTTCTTTGCCGGGAAAGGGAGTAAGCTGCGTCCCTGGATATTGGGAGGATTCGGTTGTGTGATAGCGGTAAATGCGGTGGTATTATTAATATTCTATTTCTTGTAACCGATTGATCTTTTTATAATAAGAAAGTCCGGATGAAGCTTTTAACATCATCCGGACTCTTTTTATGATGGCTTTGAATAGGTTTCACCACAGAGTCACACAGAGTTTTGTCGAGTTTTTTATTGTAAATCAGATAAATAGTACTCTGTGGAACTCGGTGTTACTCTGTGGTGAGTTCGATTCAAAATTTAATATCATTCATACTATTAACCAATAACTGATATTTAATGTAATTACCCTTTTTGGCTGAATATTTTGTATAGATTGCTGTGATATCCCCTTTTTGACCATTTTGGGGTAACGGTTGAAGTGCGAAGTTGGCATAACCGCTTACGCGTACAATGTAGTTACCCGATGAGGTCGAAGTTCCTCCAAAAGAGAACCAGGATGAACCGTAATAACGTTGATTATTGTAGCTATAAGCATAAGTGGGTGTCAAGCCTTCACTCTCATAGAATTTATTGGTATAAACAGCCTCTGTTTGTCCTCCCGGATAGGTAACCTCCAGAAACTGAGGATATGTATCACCATCAAAAGTGCCGGCTTTATACTCCAAACCTTCAAAACGTACTAAACGTCCTAAAGCATCATCCGTAAGTTCTTTTTTGTAATTGGTTGCATTAACCACCAGTGTGTCTGCAGCAGTTAATTCTCCCAAGGCTCCTGGGAAAATGTGTGCGTTGACCAGAAGCTGTGTTTCCAGGTTACGGTTTGCATAACCCTTGGCAATGTCAGTAGCAGTAGGCATTCCTCCTACGCTTAACATATAGCGATAACTACCAATGGCCAATCCTTTGGTTTTTACAAAAATCTCTTGTCCCGGATGATAGAACACATAGTTACTAACCATCAGTTTGAGTTCGATGGCCGATTCGGATTCTTCATCGTAAATATATACTGATTTGTAAACGTTACCAGCCTGATCACTTGAGATTACTTTTCCATGTATTACATAATCTTCTGTTATTTCAAGCGTTTTGGCCAGACTTGTTTCACCACTACCATATACATCATAGAACAGTTGTTTGAAATCCTTGATAGAAATAATCTTCTCATTAGAAAAATCCTCTTTCGTCCATACTTTTGCAGGAGCAGGATCGTCAAAGTCATTGTAGCAGCCAGTGAAACTCAACACGACTGCTGCAATCATACATATTTTTACTATTTTGTTCATAGCTTTCATTTTTTATTCGTTACGTCATTTAGAAGCGGAAATAAATATTCATATAATAGGTCGTACCGAACATATAGAAATATTTCGAGTCGAACGGTTGATAAGTCTGATAGTTCTCATCTTTGTTCTTGAGCAAACGAATCTGTTCGTATCCACCGGTCTTAATATCTTGGTTGTTGAGCAGATTCTTTACTTCCAGGCTGAATCCAAGTGTGTACGCACGGTTAATGTACCAGTTCTTACCTACACTTGCATTGAATACACAAGCTGAATTGAATTTCTCCTGATGGCGCAACTCACGGATATCTTCTGCTGACATGTTACGTGATAATACAGCGTCTGTACGGTAGAGAGGACTCATAGACAGATACATATTATTATAGTAGTTCATATCAACGGAAGCATAAATATTATTACGGCTACGATAAGACAAACCAATATTCATTGCTGTCTGAGGGGTACTTTCTACACGGAAATTTTTCCAGTAAACTTTACCTTCATTTTTAATTTCTCCACTGTTATCCTGAATCTGTACATAATCGGGGTTAGAGTCGTAAGTAAACTGTCCCCAGCTTATAGCACCGTTCAGAGCCAATCCGGCATACAGAGGTATGGATGCGGCAACTTCCAGACCAAAGTGCTGCTTATCAATACCGCTCATGGCAAAGTTGGAGAAAGTAGATTCTACATCGTCATAGTAGGAAATAACCTTCGACTGATCCATGAATTTGGTATAATAGCCTGATACGCGTGCTTTAAAATCACCCCAACGGAAGTTGTAAGATGCATCTACACCAAATACTTTTTCTGCCGAGATACCCGGAGTAACTGAATTACGTGTACGGGGAGATACGAATGCCGACTGGAATGCCGGAGCATCCTGCATATAAATAATGCTGGCCTCAATGGAGTGAGCTGCCGAAAATTTATAATTGAAGTTGGCTTTCAGCTTATAAGTCAGATAGTTCAGCTTTTTAGAGTCACCCTGTGAATCATTTGGGAACAATCCTTTTTTCCATAAACCATGACGCCACAAAGTAGAATGCCCGATTTCACCGCCAAGATTTATACCAAGGCCTTTGAAGTTCGTTTCATACATTGCCCAGGCGCGTGCGGTGAGGTTGTTTCCGTAATAGTCATAACTGTATTTATCACCTTCTTTTGCTGCGCGTGCATGCCCATATTTCTCATAGTAGTCCATATCGTTCTGATAAGGAATAGGATTGAGACCACCCATGTCGCGTTCTGCAAACTTATCCACATCTACCCAGTAATCACCGCCTAACAAATCTTTTACTTCGCTGTAATATTCGGTACGGTTACGGCGTAAGTTCACTCCCCCATTAATTTTAGAGCTATTACGGAGAATGTGGGAAAACTGTGTGTAGAAATTCCAGTCCAACTGATCGGTATGGCGTTCTTCAATCATGTTGATGGCACGACGTCCGGAACCATACAATGAATTTTCCGGCTGGTTGCGGTTGATGTCATACAATTGGTCCCAATTGATGTGACGGATATTGTCTGTATTGGCACGCCATGCTTCATCGAGCCATGCACCTATTTCCGTACCATTATAAAAGCTTGGCAGATAACGGTAGTAGTCGGGGCGTGGGTCCGGACCGCCGTACCAGGTTAATGCAGAATAACCATTCTGGCCAAATCGCAGTGAACTGGCAACGTTTAATTGCGAACGATCATTAATATCAAATGTGTAATTAAGCATTGCAATGGGTTCGTGATAATTACGTACGCGTGCATTGCGGCGTTTACCATCCTGCCATCCCCAGTTTGGGTTGTAGTAATTGTTTCCTACCAAGTCATAGGCTTCCTGAGTGGATGCTTGTTGTGCTCCACGTTCTGTAGGAGCACCTAAGATGGTTAATCCAAGACGATGCTGAGGATTAAATTGTTTCTCAATAGAAGCAAAGTATCCGAAAGCGTTATAGTAAACACCGTCTACATAAGAATTACCTCCCTGACGGGTTGATACGGAGAAGGCATAGGACCAGCCATTGTCCTGTTGACCGGATGAATAGGTCACCATTCCGCGAAAACGGTACATGGAGTTACCATTTACTACACTTGCGCGCAAGCCTTTACGCATCTGTGAAGGGCGGGTATTGATATTAGTTGTACCGGCAATACCACCGATTCCCATATCCCCCATATTCAGTCCGGAAGTTATCTCCTGGTTACGTGTTGCGTCATTCAGACCGCTCCACAATGACCATGGAGTATATCCTGTCATTGCATCATTGAGCTGAATTCCGTTCATGTAAACGTCTGAATATTGAGAGTCATAACCACGGACGTTGAATCGCATTTCACTGAATTTATAAGATGCAATGTTGTTGAAGACATCTTTTGATGCAGACAATGACGAAGGCAATGATTGTGCATCTTCAAGTGTTTCGGTATCGAACTCTGTAAAGATGGCATCATCCATCATCGGAGTAACGTTATCAGGAACCATCACCACATTATTGATATCTCTTATCATCTTGTCTACACGAACAGCGATGGTGAGTGATTCGAACTCTGCAGCTTCAAAGGTAAGAGAGTATTCACCTTTTGCTAAATTTTCAATCTCAAAATTACCTGTAGCATCGGTCTTTGTCGTCACGTCTCCCGGTGTCAAGGTGACCTTTACACCGTCAATAGCCGCACGTGTAGTACGGGAAACGACCTTACCCTTGATACCACCATACTGCGCATAAGCGGTTAGTGATAACAGAGATAATACCATAATTAGGAATGTTTTTATTCTCATAAATATTAAAGATTTTTATTTACCTATATAGATATATACGGGGAAGTGGTCGCTATAACCACCCTGGAAATTATTGCCTACATACGTGCGCAATGGATATCCTTTAAACTGCCCCTCTTTTTGTATCATGTAACTTTGTTTGAAAATATTGCCATAGAATTTAGAACCGGGAGCCCTTTGAAGCTTAAGTTTGCCGGTAGAACCTGTGGCAAGATTCTCTGTCACTACGATATTATCGAAAATGTTCCATGCATCGCCATAAGCCAATGTTCCAAATCCTGCTTTAAGCATATCGGCATAAGGATCATAGAGGTCTCCTTCTTTGAGGTCTTTTAATTTGAATTTTGCTCCCAACCCTTGTGCAATACTCTTGTCTGTAGGATCATCATTAAAGTCGCCCATTGCTATCACTTTTGTGGCCGGATTAGCTCTCAACACTGAGTCTGCAATGCTACGCATCTGTTCTCCTACCGCAATCCGTTTGAATTCGGAAGCTTCTTTGCCTCCCAGACGTGATGGCCAGTGTGCTACCATAAAGAAGAACGGTTCATTTTCGATGGTTCCCCACATGGTGAGAATATCACGCGTCTTGAAGTTGGGCAACGAAGGAATGACTGTTTTCACCGGATACTGCCCTTCTATTTTAAATACGTCAGGACGATACAGGAATGCTACATCCACTCCACGTGCTTCGGGAGAATCGAAGTGTGCGATTCGGTAGTTACCCGGAGCAAGCTTAGGAGTAGCGATAATATCCTCTAATACGCCACGGGTTTCTACTTCTGAAACACCAATTACAACCGGATAATTCTTATCAATGGCAGCGATGTCAAAAAGCACCCGTTCGATATTACTGAGCTTCTTGTTATATTTGGTTGTATTCCATTTTTTAGGTCCTTCGGGAGTAAACTCGTCATCCAGAACTTCAGGATCGTTGATCGTGTCAAAGAAATTCTCGATGTTGTAGAAAACTACTTTATAAGGCTTCTGTGCGAAACTGAACGAGATCAGTAACACAAAGAAAATTGAAGGAATTAATAGTTTTTTCATACGTCAGAATATTAGTTGATTCCCCATTGTGTAGGGTTGTTTTGTTGTTTTACAGTTGCTGATACTTGTGGGAAAAACGTGAAACCTGTTTTTGCTTCAATATCTGCTACTGATGTACAAATAGACCGGGGAGGTTCAATATTACCATAAGGTTTCTGTTCCACCCAGAATCCGATAGAGATAAGTTCACTGTCCGAACAATCCTTGATAGCCTTACCTGTCGAACCACTTTTGGTGCGCAACAGAACTTTATAGTAGTTCGTTGGAAGTGATACTACATTGCCGGCTCCGTCAAATGTGGTTGCATTGGAATTAAAAATGGCACCGGTTACTACATATAAAGTATCGGAGCATTTGTTTCCACGGACCCTGGCTTCGAGCTTTGCCCACATCTTTTGATTCAGTTCATCTAATTGTGGAGTCATATTCGACATATAGAAAGTTTGAGCATTCAATTCATCAGTAGCCAAACGATCTGCCGATGGTAATTGGTGTCCACGATCATAGGATCCTCTGTATGATTTATCTACGCAGTTTGCTTGGTAAGCAATAGGAATGATGGGATCAAAAGCCCATGCGTCTGTACGTTTGACATTTCCTAAATAGGCATTATGTATTGGATATGCTACCCATAATGCAGCTTTCTTTATCTTATCGAAACAGATAGAGTAATTACGAACTTTTTTATTGTTGCTTAGTGGACCGTAATGTGTGACGTATTGATAATTCGCATTCTCCTTAGGTGCCGGCAGTTCTGCCCAAGCTCCGAATGGCGGTAAGTTTTGTTGCGATTCGGCAAGTTGTATCAAGGTGAAAGTCTGTGCTTCTCCTCCCGCAAAGCGGAAAGAGATTTTGGCTTCACGTTGCTCTTTTCCGGTATTGCTTTTGTAGTATACATATAGTACATTAAGTCCACTGTTTACTACACCGCTCTTGGTAGAATTCGTATAGTCTTTACTACTGAATGCACACCAGGTATTTCCTTCGACAACGTCTGCGTCCCACTCAATGCCTGTTGTTCCTGTTATGATGATTGCCGAAGAACCCTCGGACGAACTTACTGTCGAAGATATTTTCCAGTAAGCAACATTCGGCTCTTGTGATACTTCCGGATCATCACTGCCACAGGCTCCTGCACACAGCATTAATACTGTGAGTAAGGTGGTGTGTATTACAGCTGTATAATATTTATGAATTGATGTCATTTAAATTCTATTTTCCTTTTGGGACAAGTAACTCTTGACAGCCAGATGCTAGCAAGAGTTACTTAAATGTCTCAAAGTTGTTAGATTATTTTTCGTATACTACAGTTATTTTTGAAATGTACAGTGCACCTGTCTTATCATTCTTAATCGTGAAATGACTAAAATTCCCACCAGAAAAATCAAATGTCGGGTTAAACTTATTTCCACTTTCAGTGATCGCTGTAGTTAATGCATTCGCTTCTGTTCCTCCATATACGGTGAATGCAGGAGTGTACTGGTAGCTCTCACTGGATGAGTCTCCCAATGATAGGGTAATTGATTTTATTTTACCCAAAGGGGTATTGTTGGTGATCAATCCTTGATTGGTGGCGGTAGAGGCATGGCCTTGCATTTGTATCATACCAATAATGCTCTCCGGAGTTTTTCCGATCATTAATCTGGCTCCGGCAAATTCAATTCCACCATCATTCCACGTATACCATGTAGAAGGCGTTGCTACAGCCTGGCTACCATATCCTGAATTATTCAAAGCCAGATCACCAGATTTCTTCTCTACAATTTGTGCAGATGTCATCGTCAATGTTGTTTCATTACCACTAGAAACTCCGGCTACGGTAACAGGAACTGTCACACTGTTGGCACCCGAAAGTGAGATTGTTAAAGTTTGAGTGACAGCGTTTGTACTGGTATTTTCGTTAGCTTTGACAGTTACTGTTGTACCGTTTACGTTAGACTCCAGAATACCATCGAGCCCTGTTGTTGTAATCACACTACTTCCCTGATTTATTACATTTACAGTAATTTCTTTAGTTCCTCCTGTGGAAGGAAAGCTTACCACAGTTGGGCTAACAGACGTAATGGCTGGCTCTGTAGAATCGAATGCTTTTACATCATCCAAATTACGTGGCATTAACTGGCCATTGCTCTTGAATATAGATACGATACCTGTAATCGGTTTACTGCCGTTTGTATATGGTTTACCGTCGAAAGATGTTGCACCTTTATTGATGTATACAGTTAATGAACTGCCGTTTACTTTGAATGTATGTGTAGAGGCAGCATCTGTTTTCTCTTTCCATATTCCGGCTGTTTCAATTGTTACATTCTTTACAGTAACAGGCATACAAACGTAGGAAGTAAGTTGATCTATAGAGGTAAGTTCGATTGGTTCTACCAGATTACCACTTGACACTTTTTCAATATCTGTAACGCTGAAACCTTCCACTTGCGGAACATCGTAACGTTTATAAATTCCTGCTACACCTTTTTGCAGATTAACTCTAAGCTTATCACCTAACGAATATTGGGTAACATCAATTTTATTATTATAAATAGAGAGCGCATTACCTGCCGTTTTTGTTCCTTCTGTCATAAGATAAAGGGTACCATATGAGTAATTTTTGCCAGCAGGATCACCGCACACTATACCTTCAATAACGTAATCCTGATCTACTGGAACGGCTGCTGAACCACTTGTCATCTTTTTCACTAAATCACCGATGCTGATTTGTGTGTAAGTCGTTTCCATTGCTACAAATGTTTTAGGCTCACCATATATATCACCGGAAGCCGTCACTGCATAGGCACGGAAAGCATATTGAGTATCTTTGGTCAGGTTTGTAAGGGCTACTGTCCATGGGGTAGCTGTAGTAGTTGCTTTGGTCTTAGCTACTTTCGTCCAATCAATATCGGTTACAGTGCCTGTACTAAACTCTGTATATTGCACGCCTACTTCTGTTAATGCAGAAGGATCAATGTTGGCAATAGAGCCACCCACTGTTGCAGTGGTTTCAGTTGTATTAGTTGCATCAGCTGTAAAGACGGTTGGTACAGACCCATTTTCCAAGTCGATTTCTTGACCTCCCTGCCCTGTTGCAAGAGTGACGTCATCTATTGAGAATACGGAAGCTTGATCTACTATAAATTTGATATAAAGAGTGGAGCTTGGATTCTTTAGTGTAAAGTTAGAAGTTACAAAGACCCAACTGTCGCTTGCATCTTTAGTTGTGAATGTTAGTGCATTAGACCATGTTGAACCATCAGCGCTTACAAAGAAATGTAATAAATCAGGTTTAAATTCATTGTCTTTTGAATTGAATTCATAATAAACACTACCAAACGTCAGCATCAAGTCAGTTTGTTCCTCTGCTAAAGTTATCTTTTTAACAATAAAGCTGGGATTAGCGCCGAAAAATAATTTTCCTTTACCAGAAGCACCTTCATATCCGGTACTGGTACTTCCATTATTACGGATTGAGGCTCCTGTACCTTCATATTCTACGTTTGTAGAACCATTTCCTGATTTATCCCATCCGGTATACTCATCTACGTAATACCATTTGCCATCCGATTTTGGCTCACCAACACCAAATGTTTCTTTATAAATAAGTACGGAAGGCTTAATATTGCCACTCTTAATTTTCACCGTTTCTGTCATCAATGGACCTACTTTATTTGAAATCTGGATTTCAATGCTTGCTTCGTCATTGATATTTTCCGGGATACTAACTTGAATCGTTGCAGAACCATCTCCTTCAGTTGCAGAAAGAGTTACCCAGGATTTGTCATCTTTTACGGTTGCTGTCCAATGGCGATTGGTCGAAATCTCAAAAGATGATTGGCTGCCTTCGGCAGGAGTACCGTCTGTAGTAAAAATCAGATTTGTTGGAGAGACTTCCAGATAGGGAGCCTCGGTGTCGTCATTATCGTCAACACAGCTCACAAAGGCCGTTGTGGCAATTAAGAGCATTGTTCCAAAAAACAACTTCAGAAAATTTAGATTCTTCATTGATGTTTAATAAATAAAAGTTAATATTGTAGGCGTTTTTAATTTAAATTTTCGCCGTAAAGCAAACAAAGATATATTATTGAGATGAATAAACAAAGCTTAGCTATCTTATTTTATATTACATTTTGGTTAAATTTTTGCCTCTAACCGCGGAAAAACTTACATGAGTATGTCAAATTGATAGCTGTTTACCTCTTTTAATTACTTTCATTTTTAAATTAAATAACAAATTACAGTTTTAATTGTTTAGAAAAACTTTAAAAATACTTATTGCTTTAATTTTGCTTGACCTATATTGATTTTATTTATTGTTTTCAGAATTCTGTATATGTTTGATAAAAAACTTACAATACTCAGTTGTAGTTTGTACCCTAGATTGATGATATATAAGTAATGTTAATATGGAAATTGATCCATACTTGTTGTTATTTGAGAATTTGAAAAAGAATTAATGTATGAGAATATATCTTATTTGCTGATAAAAAAATAGAACAAATATTATTGCTTTTAAATGGCTGAAAATCAGTGTGGTAAAGCTGCTTATTTTTCTCTACGAGAAACGACTCGAAACTCTACGAGGAACGGTCCGAAACTCTACGGAGATCGGGGCGATTCTCTACGACAAACAGATCGGATGTTTGTAATGTTTTACATTGCTCGCTCCGGGTTGGGGGAAAGTTGTCTTTTTGTGTAATTAAAAAGTATTGCTTGGATGAGGTCGATTTTTTTTAAGTACAGTTTTACTGTATAAGATTGTACATTTTTGTATGGCAAGAGTGTACAATCTTGATATGCAAAAGTGTACATTCTTATATGATAAAAGTGTACATTCTTGTAGTTGTTGATTATCAGTGTTTTATAGTGAGTGTTTTAATCAAATCTCCTGGTTTACTTTACAAGTCTCGGTTTCTTGTGTATCAGTTATTTTCTAAAGATGTATTCTTTGATATCTTTTCAGCTCTCTTTTTACTTTCTTAACTCCGAATGTTTCGTAAGAGGAAATAAACTGCCTATTTTTGTCGCAACACTATAAACAAAGACTATGACATCTGTCTTAGTAAACTATAAATTAGAACCGACAACAACATGAAAAGCAAGTTACTACCATTATTGATGCTCTTTATTGTATCAAATGCAGTCTATGCACAAAACACGACATCTCCTTTTTATACACTAAAAGGCGTACTTCTTGACTCTTTAACTCTGGAAGGTGAACCCTATGCTACCATTAGGATTGTGAAAAAGTCGCAGCCGGATAAGGCAGTAAAGATGGCAGTTACCGATATGCAAGGAAAATTTCAGGAAAAGATTAATGCTGTGCCGGGTATTCATACGATTACGATTACCTCTATAGGAAAAAGTACTGTGATTAAAGATTTTGAGGTGAAAGTGAATGAGAAGATTATTGATTTGGGCACTTTGTACACTTCGGAAGCCACCAATGAACTGGGAAGTGTTGAGATCGTTGCGCAGAAACCGTTGGTGAAAGCTGATATAGATAAAATAGAGTATAATGTGCAGGATGATCCGGACTCTAAAACCAATACAGTACTGGAAATGTTGCGTAAAGTCCCTTTGGTAACGGTGGATGGCGAGGATAATATTAAAGTTAATGGTAGTAGTAGTTTTAAGATTCATGTGAATGGGAAACCGGATAACATGATGAGTGACAATCCGGTGGATGTTCTCAAAAGTATGCCGGCCAATACGATCAAGCATATTGAAGTAATAACAAATCCCGGTGCGAAATATGATGCTGAAGGAGTAGGCGGTATTCTTAATATCGTAACGATAGGAGGGAGTGGATTTAAAGGATATACGGCAACTTTTAGTGGTAATGTAAGTAATACGGGAGGTGGTGGAAGTTTGTACACTACTATAAAAAAGGAGAAACTGACCCTTTCTGCACGTTATAATTATAGTGCTAACAATAATCCTCGTAGCTATTCAAGTTCTACTCAGCGGCAGAAACAGGAGTCTGCCAATAAGGAGACGGTAATTTTGTCTGATGGTTCCAATAAAGGAAAAGGCAATTTTCAGAGTGGTAACCTGGAGGCAAGTTATGAGATAGATACTCTGCGTCTGGTAACAATGGGATTTGGTATGTATGGAGGCAATAATGATAGCAATGGATATAACGAATCAATAATGAGAAATGCTGATCCGGCTTCTTCGGAAAGTATTTATTATTCATACAAGAACGATAGTGAAAGTGATGGTTCGTGGTATTCTATCCGTGGGAATGTCGATTATCAGCGTACATCAAAAAAGGTAAAGGAGCGTATGTTCACCTTATCTTATAAAGTGAGTACGCGCCCTCGTACCTCTAATTCAAAATTAGGCTATACCATTAATCATGTTGAACCCGATTGGGAAGATTATGTGAATACTGTTCTTGATGGACATAGCTCTGATGAAAAGCAGAATAGTTCGGAGCATACTTTTCAAGCAGATTATACGACTCCGATAGCTAAAATACATACGCTTGAAACAGGTGCGAAATATATTATTCGCAATAATAAAAGTGATAATAACCGTTATGACAAGGTAGGTGAATATGATGCGGACCGCAGTAGTCACTACAAACATCTGAATGATATACTGGCCGCATATGCCGGGTATGCTATTAAGGTGAAGAAATTTTCGGGCAGGGCCGGTATACGTTATGAACGTACTATGCAGGATGTGAAATATACAGAAAAACCGGAAGAGAGTTTTAATGTGAATTTTGATGATTTTATACCTTCGGCAAGTTTGGGTTTTAAAATTACAGAAATGTCGAATGTCCGTGCAGGTTATAATATGCGTATCTGGCGACCAAGTATCTGGTACTTGAATCCGTATTTGAATGATGCTAATCCATCTTATATAAGTCAGGGAAATCCATCGTTGGAAAGCGAAAAGAGCCATTCTTTCAATATTAGTTATAGTAATTTTACGCAGAAGTTTAATATTAATATGGCGTTGAACTATTCGTTCAACAATAATGGTATAGAGCGGATAACAACTCTGATGAATGATAATGATATTCCTGGATTGAAAGAACATACCGGTAAGGAGGTACTTTATTCTACTTATCAGAATTCAGGTAAGAATAGCAGTCTTGGATTAAGTGGTTATGTAAACTGGAATGCTTCGCCTAAAACGCGTGTTTATATGAATCTGTGGGGAGATTATTCACGCATGGAGAGCCCTTCTCAGGGATTGAAGAATAGTGGGTGGAATTTATTTGCATACGGTGGTGTGCAGCAAACATTGCCGCTGGAGATCCGGCTGAGTGTAAACGTAATGGGAAGTACACCTTATGTCTCTCTGCAAGGCAAGGGAAGTAGTTATTATGACTACAGTATTAGTGTGAACCGCTCTTTTCTTAAGGAGAAGCGTCTGACAGTGAGCGCTTTCGCCGGAAATTTCTTTAAGAAATACATGACGAATAAAAATATGGTGAACGGAGATAACTTCTGGCAGGAGAGTTCCTACCGATACTCTCGCCAGCGTTTTGGTATGAGCATAAGTTATCGGATTGGTGAGCTGAAAGCCAGTGTGAAAAAAGCTGCGCGTACCATTGAGAATGATGACGTGAAGGGTGGTGATGGCGGCGGTGGCGGCCAAGGTGGAGCAAATTGAATAACAGAAAAGCCTGCATTTTTTCGAAAAATGCAGGCTTTTCTGTTTACGCTACAATCCTTCTGATAGAATCAGGTAATAATTACATATCCTGACTCATCTTATTTTGTGGAATGCACGGAGCGTGACTCTGTTCTTCTTTCTGTATATTTATTTTTTTTGCCATTTCAAATTTTACTTTCAACTCCGTCTTTTCTTCTATCAACCGTTCGATTTTTAAATCCTTTTCCCGTAGATATTGAATTAATTCCGCTAATGATGGACTGTTCTCTGTTTTCGTAGTTGTTTTTTGCTTGATCATCTCTCCTTTTCCGGTTATTAACCATTCTGCATCGACCCAAGTAAATGTTTGAAGTATCTTGGCCAAAATATCAAATCCAGGCTTATTTCTCCTTTGTACAACTATTCCTCTAATTGTTTGATCTACAACGCCTATCTTTTTCGCAAAAGAAGAGACATTCAGATCTGAGTAGTTTATTATTTCTTGTAATCTATCAATTATATCCATACTATATTAAAAAAATAATCAATTAATTGTTTTGTTATATCAAATAAATGTTTGATATTTGCGCCGTAATAGGGCTATGCTACGGCTAAATTACTAAAAAAACGGCATTGATAATACATGTCGTCCAACTTTTAAATGATTGATGAGTAGCAGTTTGGGAAGAATTTACACAATAGCGACATATACGAAACTTAGTGTTTAATAATATATTATTAATGTAATTTTTTAACTTATGAGAAAAAAGTTTGTAACTGTGGCGCTCTTAGGAACGCTGATTTTTACATCTACGAATTTCGTTGGATGCAAGGATTACGACGATGACATCAACAAGCTGCAAGAACAGGTTGATGCTCTGAAGTCTATTTCTATTTCAGATTTAGCATCTCAATTGCAATCACTGAAGGATGCCAATGGCAATCTGAGTGTCGCAAATGCTAAGATGGAAGCTGCTATTGCTGAGATTAAGACCAACATTGAAGCATTGAAAGAAGCAGATAAGACTCTCACCAGTCTGGTGAACGGGAAGGTGGATCAGTCTACTTATCAGGCAGCCATTAAAGAGTTGAATGAGAAATGTACTGATTTGGCTAATAAAGTAGCTGCTTTGGCTTCTTTAGAAACTGCCGTTAATGATTTGAAAGCAAACAAGGTTGACAAGTCAGTGATCGACGAGTTGAAAAAGACGATAGAGAAATTGCAGAGCCAAGACTCGGATTTTGCTACCAGAATCAGTAAACTGGAAAATACGGTTGAGAGTCTGAATACTGTGTTGGCAGGTAAGGCTGACCAAACTACAGTTGCTGCATTGTCAACAGCTATCGACGAGTTAAAGAAAAGTGTTGCTGGGGTTGATACAAAAATAGCAGCTGCACTTGATCCGATTCAGAAAAGCATAACTAAATTGCAGGAAGATCTTGCAAAGAAAGCTGATGCAGCTACCGTAGCCGCTGATATCGAGAAGGTGAAGTCGGAAATGACAGCTGTTACCGATGCTCTTAAAACAGAAACTGCTGCTAATCTGGCTGCTGTGAAAGCTGAATTGGTTGGTAGAATTACTGCTTTGGAAACAGCTAAAGGACAGATGGATGTTCAGATCGGTAAACTGGAAACAGATATTACTGCATTGAAAGAGCGTATTACTAAACTGGAAAATCAACCGGCTACAGATCTTAATGCTGTAAAGGCTGATATTGCAGCTAATAAAACAGCAATTGATGGTGCTTTGAGTACAATCGGTAGTATTCAGGGGACGATTACCGGCATTGAGGATAGACTTGATGGGCTTGGAACAGAAGTAGGAGCTGTAAAGAAATACATTGATGAGGCCAATTCTACATTGAATACTGCTATTACTACAAAAATTGCTACTGATATAGCAGCTGCTGTAAGTAGTCTGCAGAGCGAATATGCACAGGCAGATGCTGAACTTGCCGGACGTATTGAAACATTGGAAGGGCTTGATGTATTTGATAAATCTGACTACGACGAATTAAAGCAAAACTTTTCTTCTTTGAAGGAAACTGTAGGTAATGAAGAGTCCGGTTTGATTAAGCAATTGAATGATCTTGAGGTTACAGTTAGTAATTTGATTACGGATGCTCTTGCAAAGACGGGCCCTGGTACTATTGATCAGGCTATTGCTAATAAGATTCAGGCAACTCTGGAGAACAGTGCCGTTATCAAAGCTGCTATTGAGGCTGCAATTTCTGATGTAACAGGCAAGGTTGATAAGATAGACCAGGAGTTGAATTCTGTATTGGAACGTATCCAAAGTATTGTATTTGTTCCTCAGTATAAAGATGCAAACGGTACTACCATTGTTCCTGCCTATACTATTAATGGCGTAAATGGTACAGTAGAAATGACATTCCGTATTGCTCCTGCTGAAAAAGTGGCGGATCTTGTTAAATTAGCACTTGCTAAACCTGAGATCTTCTCATTCTATCAGGAAGATGCATTGGAAACAAGAGCTACAAGTGAAAGCTCATTGAAAATTGTTGCTGGTGGTGTTAAAGTCGGAACCAATGCAGGTACAATTGTAATTAAGGCTAAAGTGAGTGATGCTTTAGTTGATAATCTTTATCCGGTTGCTTTGAAACTTGCTACATCTAAGGAATATGGTACGGAAGAAGAACCGAACAGTAGACCTGTAAATGACGTTACAACTGATTACTTTAATCTTCGTGTTAAGGGTATCACTAACGGAACTTATGCTCTTTCTCCTTCAACAAAAGAGATAGCATATACAGATGTTGAAGAGAAACCTGTTAGTCTGTTTAAAGTAAACTATACGGATGGAAGCAGACCGTTGACGCTGGCTGAATGTGGATTTACTCAGAATCTGGAAGTATACTCTATCTATTGTACAGCAGAAAGCAGATGGGTGGTGTTGGCTTCTACAGCTTCAGCTGACGTGAACGCAATTAAGGCTGAATTAACGGCTAAAGGATTTGAAGTAACAAAAGCTGCTGTTAAATTGAAATCAGTGAACATTAATAATGTAGGTAATGAACTCAAGGTTAAACTGGTGGATAACAACGTATTTGGAGTTAATACACAAAGTGTACCTAATAAGCAATTCGAGGTAACTTATACTGTGACCAATAATACAGAAGGTGCTACTATTGCTTATGGATCAATTGCTAAAAAGGATCTTCAAACAGGGTCTTCTAATGCATTTACTGAGAAAAACGGTGCATTTATGTGGTCTGATAATGCTTCTAACGCGGCGCAAACCTTTATCATCAAGGCTAATAAAGCTAATAACTTTACAGATCAACTTATAGCCGGTGCTACTGCACAAGAGATTTTAGATGCTATCAAGAATCTGGCTTCTGCTAAGATTGAACATAAAGTGGGTAATGCTCTTGCAACTGCTGCTCAACCTACATTTAACTTCGATGTTGATGCTGATAAGATAACAGTTACTTTGCCTGCCAATGCAGAGCGTAAGACTTATGCTATGAGTACGATTTACCATACTGATCTTTATGGTGATATTACACTGACTGCTACTTTGAACCTGTCTTATCCTACAGCAGCTGACTTGTTGAAACATCAGGAAGTACGTTGGACGGATGCCAAGACTTATTTCTTGGAATATGATAAACCGGCCGGTGATGCTGCATATCTTATCAATAATGAATTGAGCATTGGTTACTTCTATTATTCAAATGATGTAGACTATATCTATGAGTTAGTTCCGACTAAAGATTTGAATGGCGACCGTACCATTGATGCAAAAGACATTCCTACAGGTGTGACATTGGATGCTGACGGCAATATTGAATTTACTGAATACGTTGATTTGTCAGAATTCAAAGTTAAACTTTCTGCGAAAATTGCATCGAATGTAGCTGCATCCGAAGAATTCAGTATCAAGATGTATTATCCGTTGAGCGAGCAGATTTCTTCAAAGGATCTGACATATAAGAAGGCTGATATTCTTCTTGGCAATACGCTGGATGTTGCTACTGCTCTTAACTTGAAGGATCGATTTGGAACAGATGTTATCACAAAAGGTGCGATTGTAACTTACGGTAAGACTGTATATACTATGGTAACAGGAACTAAACCTGCTTCAGAAACAGGACAAGTAACTTTCCCTGAAACAGACCGCGTTCGTTACATCGTTAAGGATGGTAAAGTAGGTACTACGGATCAGACATTGTCTGCTAAGGAATATTTCAATATTGCTGGTGGTAAATTCTCATTGAAGAAAAACATCAATCTGACTAAGCCTGTAACTGTAGAAGTTGAAGCAGCTGTTGATTATGTTTATGGTACTCAGAAGAGTGCGAAGTTCACTATTACTATTGAACCAACCGAGTAATTCATTTTAATAAATGGAGAGGTCATTTTTAGTTGAAAGAAGATGGCCTCCTCCTTTGGATATATTGTTTGTTTCTGAAATTACTTCTTGCGACAAGCCGTAATTTCCACAATCAGGCTACTATATTTCATCTCTACCAGATGGCCTGATTGTATTTAGGCAAAAGGGTACTTCCTGTTCATCCCGGAAGTACCCTTTTATATTCATACCTGAATAGAAATGAGCGAAACTTACCACAGAGTATCACAGAGTACTATTTCTCTGATAAAACGCGGATTAACACAGATTAAAAGACTGTATTTCTTTATCTTAGATTTGTTTCCCTTTGCGAAAGTCTGCGTTCATCTGCGTTTCAATAAAGATTTAAACTCTGTGGAACTCCGTGTTACTCTGTAGTGAAATACATTCAAAACTGATGAACGAAGTAACGGCTATACCTTTTCTTTTTTTAAGCCGGCTTGTTGAATCCTAACTTTTTCAATCCTGCCTGAACATCCGGATGACTCATGAAAAGTTTCCATAATAATCCGGTCCGGTAGTTTTCAATCATTACTGCTATTGGTCCTTGATCTATAGCAAGATAGCGCTGCGGGTACCAGTTATCGGTTTCGCTGAATGCATCATAAAAACCGTAAGGGCCAAACACTTTGTCTCCCATGTTATAGAGATGTTGCATTACCTGCAAAGAATACTCCGGTGTATATACAATGGATGACAGGGCGGCAGTAGGAGAGATGACTCCTAAATCTTCCCGTTCATTGGGGGAGTGGGCGGCATAACCATTTACCGAATAACTGGCGGTCAGTCCCCAGCAGTCCGGACCAAATCCTTTGTAATGCTTTGGATTGCGGATGCAGTAAGCGCGGTTGACAAGCGTAAGGTTACGCATTTCATTGAAATAACTTGGGCAGTACTCGTCTTTCAGTCCTACGGGATCAAGCCCCAGGAAGGAATATTGCGCCCAGAAGAGCGGTCCGGCTTCGGTTCCCTGATAGCGCAGATGAAGGTCAATGCCTTCTACTTTGTGCGGAGATACAATGGCTCCGTTCTGTGCCCATCCTTCGTGATATACAGCGGCAGGAACACCGTGAGTGGGTGATGCTGCGGCAAGTATGTACATTATGAGGCATTCGTTATAGCCATGAACGGGGAAGTCCATGTCCCAACCGTATTCCGGACTCCAGTGCCAATAGAGCACGTTCTGTCCTCCTTTACGGTACCAGTTCCAGTCTACCTCCCGCCAGAGTTTATCAATTCTTTGTGCCAACACTTTTTCCTGCGGAGTTCCGTCTATATAATACTGATGTACTGCAAGTAGCCCTTGCATGAGGAATGCTGTTTCTACCAGATCCCCGCCATTATCTTTTTGTCCGAAGGGTTTCACCTTTCCTGTTTCACCCTGCCACCAGTGCGGATAGGCACCTTTGAAGCGGTCAGCACGTTCAAGGAAGGAAACTATTTTCTCCATACGTGCCAATCCGTCTGTACGTGAAACGTAGCCACGGTCTATACCTGCCAGGATGGCCATGATACCAAAACCACTACCGCCGGAAGTAACAACGTCCGGTCCACCGGCGGGATACTTACCGTCCATGTGGATACGTTCGGGAGCAAGACCACTGTTGGGCTCGGCTCCCTCCCAGAAATAGAGAAAGGTACGTCGCTGAACTGTGTCCAGCAATGCGTCTGTAGTCAGACTGTCGGTGAGAGAAGCGTCTTTCTTATCACCTGATTTTTTATTGTTCTGACACGCCCCTGTTGCCAGTAAGAGGCAACAGAGGAGTGTATAAAAAGAGATATGTTTCATGTCTTTGTTAATTGAAAGTTGAAAGTTGAAAATTGAAAGTTGCTGTGCAGCGTGAAACCTTGTTTAGTTGACAGTTGACAGTTGACAGTTGCTGCGCTGTATACTGGCTGCGCAATCATGCTGCATAGCAACTGTCAATTGTCAACTGTCAACTGTCAATTAAACGAATGCTCGCCGTTTGTACATCTCTGCTATTAGGCCCTATCATTATACTGAAGTCTCCGGGTTCTACCACATATTGCAGGTCGTAGTTATAGAACTTCAGCATTTCGGGTGCTATCTTGAAAGTAACAGTGCGTGTCTGGCCGGGCTGGAGATAGATTCTTTCGAATCCTTTCAACTCTTTTACCGGGCGGGTCGTACTACCCACAAGATCACGGATGTAGAGCTGTACAACTTCTCCGCCGGGGAATGCTCCGGTATTGGTAACGTTTACAGAAGCTGTCAGAACTCCCTGCATATTCATACTGGTCTGGCTCAGACTGATATCACTGTATGCAAAGGTGGTATAAGAGAGTCCGAAACCAAATGGATAAAGCGGTTCGTTCGTTACATCAAGGTAATTGCTGCGGAATTTCTCGAACCATTTACCGTCGTGTAAGGGACGTCCTGTATTTTTGTGAGCATAGTACAAAGGTATTTGTCCTACATTTTGCGGAAAGCTCATGGTCAGTTTGCCACTGGGGTTAACGCGACCAAACAGCACATCACCAATTGCATAAGCAGCTTCACTTCCACCAAACCATACATTGAGGATGGCAGGTACGTTGGCTTGTTCCCAGTTCAGAATCAGTGGACGGCCTGTGAACAGTACTAATACGACCGGCTTACCGGTGGCGACCAATGCTTTCAATAACGTTTGTTGTACATCCGGCAGATCCAGATTGGTACGGCTACTGCTCTCGCCACTCATCTCAGAGGATTCTCCCAAAGCGGCCACAATAACATCTGCTTTGTTAGCCGTTGCTATTGCTTCTTTTAGCAGTTCGGCATCCGTACGGTTGTCACGGTTTAAAGAACGGCCAAACATGGTAGCGCGTTCTTCGTAAGCAGCATCACTGATCAGATTGCTACCCTTGGCATACAGTAGATTGATGTCAGCTCCGTTTTCCATCAGAGGAATATACCACGGTTCATTCGGCTGGTTGAGCGGCATTTCGTCCATCCGGCCTACCATTTCGCGGAGTCCTTCAATGAGTGATGGTGAACGGTCCAGTACGGCTGCTACACTCCATGTACCCGGCATATTCGTCCGGGTATCTGCCAACGGGCCGATAACGGCAATCGTTCCGGTTGCTTTCA
Organism: Bacteroides sp. 41_26; assembly: GCF_949740115.1. Lineage (NCBI taxonomy): Bacteria > Pseudomonadati > Bacteroidota > Bacteroidia > Bacteroidales > Bacteroidaceae > Bacteroides > Bacteroides sp. 41_26. The sequence goes on along the minus strand of NZ_CATJGZ010000063.1, from coordinate 51,393 downwards.
GGGGGAGAGTCTGATTGTCATTTTTCAAGAGCACAAAGCTTTCTGAAGCAATGCGACGGGCGGCATCCCGGTGTGAGCGGGTGAATATGTCGCGTGCCGGACGTTTCGGATCACAATATTTATACGGATCATCAAATAATCCCAGTTTATATTTGGCTTCCAGAATACGACGACAGGCGGTATTTAGGGTCATCATAGAAACCTTCCCTTCCTGAATCGACTTTTTCAGTGTACTGACAAAACCGTCACTCACCATATCCATATCTACTCCGGCATTGATGGCACGGGCTGAAACGGTTTGGAGATCACCGATACCATGATCGATCATTTCGGAAATTCCGGTATAGTCAGTTACTACAAATCCACCGAATCCCCACTGACCGCGAAGAACATCTGTCATTAACCACTTATTGGCTGTGGCGGGTACTCCGTCTACTTCATTGAACGAAGCCATCACACTGCCTACTCCTGCTTCAATGGCAGCTTCAAAGGGAGGGAAGTATTCGTTATACATCCGTTGGCGGCTCATATCAACCGTATTGTAATCCCGTCCGCCTTCTCCTGCTCCATAAAGTGCAAAGTGCTTGACGCAAGCCATAATTTCATCATTACGTTTCAGCTGGCTTGACGGCTCTTTTCCCTGATACCCATTTACCATGGCCCGGGCAATGAGTGAACCGAGGAACGGGTCTTCGCCGGAACCTTCGGATACTCGTCCCCAACGCGGATCACGGCTGATATCTACCATAGGGCTGAAAGTCCATGAGATACCGTCTGCACTTGCTTCGACAGCAGCGATACGGGCCGATTCTTCAATGGCCTTCATATCCCACGTGCATGATAAGCCCAGTGGGATGGGGAAGATTGTTTCGTATCCATGAATGACATCCATGCCGAATAACAGAGGAATACCGAGTCGGGAATTCTCTACGGCAAGTTTCTGTACGTCGCGGATTTTTTCTACTCCTTTCAGGTTGAAGAGTCCGCCTACTTCACCCCGTTTTATTTTCCCGGCGATGTCGCTGCTCTTGGCCTGTCCGGTGGTGATATCACCGGTCACGGGAAGGTTGAGCTGGCCAATCTTTTCATCCACAGTCATCTTCTTCATCAATGCATCGATGAAACGATTCATGTCTTGTGGAGACTTTTGTGCCTGAACGCTGATTGTACCACTCAGGACAATTGCAAACAGAATACTTAGTTTCTTAATTACTTTACTCATATTTGTTTTTATTTATAATTGATTTGAACTGACAGGCTGATAATATCTTCTTTTATCCTATCCGGATATCACTGTATATGGCATAGCAGTGTTGATATTTATAACTGTTTTTAGCGTCGCCATATATGACATGCTGATGTACCCTTCAGTGACATCGTGATGTCACCACCCATGACATCGGGATGTCATTGAAGGTGACATCAGCATGTCACTAAAGCTACCTTATTTATGTATCTATATCCCTTTAAAGGTAGAACTTTTTATGGGCGTAAGTCTATGAATGATAGGAGATTATCATAGGTTGGGTTTATACCCTTCGGTGTGCTGATACAGCTTGCCTCTTTCTTCTCTATTCTCCCTCTATTTTAAGATTTCATGGACTTTACACTAAATTAATTGATGTCATTAATAGTCAGGATTTTGTACCAATACTCCTTTCGATTTATCTATTTCCGTTTGTGGTAACGGTAATAGTGCATTCTTGGGCTGATAATTCAGCTTTCCTGCTGCATGAAGCACATCAGAAGCAATGCCCCATCGTACGAGATCATAGAAACGGTCGAATTCCATTCCAAGCTCTACCCGTCGTTCGTGCCGGATGGCGTCACGAAGTACAGTCTGATCCATCGATTCTATCTTTGGAAGAATATTCGGATTATTGCCACGTGCCCGTGCCCGTACCATCTCAAGATCGGCATTGGCTTCTCCGGTCTTTCCCAACTCATTGGCAGCTTCGGCCGCCATTAGCACTACGTCTGCATAACGGATAAGCCGGATATTTACCCAAAAACCTTTATTGGTATATTCACGCCGCAAGGCCGGATCTGTATACGCTTTCTTGTTAAAGGCGCGTCCCATAGCCTGAGATACAGGCGATTCATTGTAAGGGGTATTTGTATTTTCAGGAGTGATCGGATCTGTCTCGTTCTTACGGAAGTAGAGGAGGGTTGCATCTCTACGTGGGTCTCCCGCTTCATAGGCATTATACAACTCTTCTGTTGCCATATTGAATCCCCAGCCAAGATCCCATTGACTTGCGCCACGCACTCCCTGTACTTCACAAAACTGGCTACCTATTACATCGCTGGCGGGCATTGCTGCTGTAGCTGTACATTGTAGTTCGAAAATAGAACCACTGTTATTCTCACCTTCGTCTGTAAATATCTTCTCGTAGGGAGTATTCAGATTATAAAGTCCGCTTGACATGACATCGTTGGCGGCTACATAAAGGCTGTCCCAATTATTGCGCATCATGAACGTACGTGCATGGAGTGAACGGGCGGCACCCCAGGTAAGACGACCTAAGTATTCTGTTGTCCACTGTTCCGGCAGTAGCTTTTCGGCTCCGGCAAGATCCTTATCTATTTGTTTGTAAAGATTCTCTGCGGTGGTTTTGGGCACATTTGCCTCCGAAGAATCATTCACTTTAAAAGTGATCAGAGGAACTTCACCGAAAGCACGTACCAGGTTAAAGTAGCAGTAGGCACGGAAGAACATCGCTTCTCCGCGATTACGGAGATCTTCTTCCGTCAGCTTGCCGCTCGCTTCACTCTCTTCAATAGAGGTAAGGATGTCATTGCACTGGAAGATGATTGCGTAATTCTGACTCCAGTATCCACCCAATAAACCATTGGTAGGTGTGTAGATGAAATCGTCGTACATTTCTGCAATGTCCGAACCATCACTGCTTATACTGCCTTTTTGGGCATCTTCACTTCGGAAACTATGGATGGCGAATGCCGGTGTCCCTGCAGTTATGTTAAAGTTACGCATCATGGTGTAAACATTGTAAATCTTGCCATTTACCAATGCGTTCGGATCGTCGTCTTCTGTAAATTGTCCTTGTGGACTACGATCTAAAAAGTCGTTACAACTTGTCAGTGTCATCGCCCCTAGGGCCAACGACAAGGATAAGAGGATATAGATATATCGTTTCATCATTATATGAATTATAGTTTATGAATTATAGCTTATGTAATCGTTCTAAATTATATGATGTTGTTATTGAAACGCAGAAACTCGCAGATTCACGCAAAGCATATCATCGCTCAAGTATAGCGCAGCCATTTAATCTGCGAAAATCTGCGATCATTTGCGTTTCAATAAAACACTGTCATAGTATGAACTAAATTTGAAATACTACTTATAAATTAATACCACCCGAATGGTACTTCCCCGTGCGGGAAGCACAGCACTTAGAATGTTAAGTTGATGCCGAAAGTGTAAACGGCGGGTACAGGATAACTACCGTTATCTACTCCGAAAGCAATGGCGGAACCGCCTAATTCCGGTGTATATCCGGTATTATGCTTCCATGTTTTCAGATTCTGAACATTGAAGTATACCTTCAGCGCCTGCATGCGTGCTTTGGCAATTAACGCTTTATCAAAAGTATACGCCAGTTGCAGGTTGCGGATACGGAAGAAACGTCCGCTTTCAACGTAGTATTCCGAGTTTTCACGGTTAATGGAATGCTTCGTATTCAGCAATGGCTGGCTGTTTGATGTGCCTTCTCCATGCCAACGGTCGAGTCGTTGGGCCATATAGTTGAATTGAGCAAAGGTATAGTTATCCCAGGTACGGTATATCTGATTGCCCCCTTGTCCCATCATTTCGACGCTGAGGTCCCAGTTCTTGTAAGATACTCCTAAAGAAATACCGTAGGTGACGTCCGGCGTCGGATCGCCAATCATGGTACGGTCTTCCGGGGTAATCTTGCCATCACCGTTCACATCCTTGAACTTCAAATCACCCGGAGTTACGGTGGCCAAGGTATTGGTAGGAGAGGAGGCTATATCTTCCGGTGACTGGTACACGCCATCTACCTTGTAACCGTAGAAGTAACCTATCGGATAACCGGCCATTGTATAACTTTGGCTCTTATCTCCGGCGATGATAGAATATCCTTCCTGTACCAGACTTTTTACTTTGTTGCTGATCGTAGTCAGGTTTGCACTTACTGAATATCCCCAATCCCCGATCTGATCACGCCAGGTTGCTGCCAGTTCTACACCACTGTTTCTGATTTCTCCCAGATTACCGATGCCCGGGATAGTACCGGAGATACCCGGAACTTCTGCAAGCAAATCTTTCGTATTCTTTTTATAGAATACTCCTTCCAGATGTAACCGGTTGCGGAGCATATTCGTTTCGAATCCCACTTCCCAGGCTTCCACCTTTTCCCAGCGGAGATTGGGGTTAGGCAAATATGCCAGTTGGTATCCCGGATAGATGATGGACGGTTTACCGAATATAGCCGAATATGCATTTTTCAGTAGCGGTTCGGCCGGATAGGCGGTACTCAGATTCTGATTACCCAATGTACCCCATGAACCCTTCAGTTTCAGCATGTCCAGCCAACTGATATCTTTCATAAACTCTTCTTCACTCATTAGCCAGCCTGCACCTACCGAGTAGAAATTTTGCCATTGGTTGCCTGTATATGAAAAGGCGGAGGAGCCATCCCGACGGAACGAACCGTTGAACAGGTATTTCCCTTTGTAATTGTAGATGACACGTGCCAGCATGGATACGGTTGTTCGTTCCCATTGCGTACTACCATTGGTGGCAGTGGCTGCATCTCCGATACTGACAAACCATTTGTCCGGATCGTTGGGGATAACGAGTCCCACTCCTTGTTTGCGGGCGCCATCCAGTCTGCTCAGTGAATTGTAATAGGTGGTAAAACCGGCAGTGGCTGTCAGATTATGTGCACCGTCAGCGAAACTATTGGTATACGTCAGTACGTAATCGCTCTGTACTTTTGTTTCGTTCTGTTTGAACTGGCTCACCTCTGTCTTTCCAGTTCCCAAAGTTGAAACATTACCCTGCACGGTAGGGTCATATACTTTGATAATTGGTGTGTAAGTTCGTCCGTTGTCCGAAGCATAATCCATAGAGAATGTGGCACGGGCTGTGAAATGTTTCAGGAAATCAATTTCACCATATATACTGCCCGAAGCACGGTAGTTTTCAGCTTTGGTAGTATTGGCTTTCAGATCTACATCCACCATCGGGTTGTTCATCTGTGCTTTCTGAAATTCCGGCAGGGCTGTGTAAAGGCCATACTCTGTATTGTATACAGGTGCAACCGGTGTGGTACGTATAGCGCCCAATACCTGTTTGGCATCGGCGGGTAAGATACGTGCGCCGTTCAGTTGGAAGCCAACCTTAAAAAAGTCTGTTAGCTTATACTCGTTACTTGCATTGATGGTTACTTTACTGAACTTCTCATGCTTGATGTTACCCTGTTCGTGGGAATAGCCTACACCCAGATAGAAGCTATGCTTCTCGGAAGCACCTGTAATGCTGATATTGTTATTGGTAATGAATCCGTTCTGGAAGATTTCGTCTTGCCAGTCTGTATTAGCGTTCCAGTTGCTGAAGTCAAAAAGAGCAGTCTCTTCATTGGTCAGCTGTTCATTGTATAATTCTTTAAACTGGTCGGCATTGGTCATTGCTATTTTGTCCACAACTGATTTCCAACCGAAAGAAGTATTGATATTTACTCTGGTTTGTCCTTCTTTTGCTTTTTTAGTGGTGATAATGATTACACCATTCGCACCACGTACACCGAATATGGCTAATGAAGAAGGGTCTTTCAATACCTCCATTGATTCAATATCTTCCGGATTAAGGAAGTTTATATTGTCGTTGAAGAGTCCGTCTACAATATACAAAGGTTTGTAGCCGTTGATAGAATTCGTTCCGCGGATACGTATTTCAGGATCATCACCGGCGCGTCCGTTATTGATAATCTGTACACCGGCAATCTTTCCTTGCAGAGAAGACAGTGGGTTGGTAGCAGGCTTGTTAGCAATTTCTTCACCTTTTATATTGGTGATAGAACCGGTAAGGTCGCGTTTTTTAGCACTACCGTATCCTATGACTACGGTCTCACCCAGCATCTGTGAGTCGTCTTTCATCACAACGTTGATTACCGTTTGCAGTCCCACAGGAATCGTCTGTTTCTGCATACCTACGTATGAAAATTCAAGTACATTATCCGGAGTGACAGAAATAGAATAATTTCCATCCAGGTCAGTGACCGTTCCGGTGGAAGTACCTTGTATCAGTACTGATGCCCCGATCAGGGGTTCATTCAGCGCGTCGGTTACTGTACCTGTCACTGTTCTTGTTTGGGAAAACAGAGATGACGAAGTCAGTAACAGACAGGCTATGGCAAGGATATTCCTTAGCCAGGAGGTTCTCTTCTCTTCAGGAAGATGTTGTAAAGGTCTAGGTCTCATTGCGTTAAATTTTACTATTTACATGAACTACTTTATTAGAATACTCTCTTGGGCCTTATTGTCACATTAAGTGGCGACGAAAATATTAAAGTGAACAAACAAGTAGTAAAAAAGATTAGGATAAGAGTGTTAATCGTGATTTTTAACAGTGGGAAAGAGGACGAAGATGGGGAAGGTGAGATGGCTTGAATCTGATCGGAATGAGCAAAACTCACCACAGAGTAACACAGAGTTCCACAGAGTAGTATTTCTCTGATTGAAACGCGGATTAACACAAATGAACGCAGATTAAAAGACTGTAGTTCTTTATCATATATTTGTTTCCCTTTGTGAAAATCTGCGTTAATCCGCGTTTCATCAAAGATTTAAACTCTGTGGAACTCTGTGTTACTCTGTGGTGAAATACACTCAAATCCGTTCGAATAGTAATCACCGCTTGGCGTACTTCCCTGTGCGGGAAGCACCTCTTTTGCATGCTTCATACATTGCAATATGTTTTCTTCATTTCCGCAGAATGGACCTGATTTTTCTATTTTCAGTGTAGACATTGCTGCGGCAAAGCGTCCGGCTTCTTCGATACTTGCTCCTGCAACCCGCTGGTACAGGTAGCCAATTGTATATGTATCGCCGCATCCGGTGGCATCTGTCACTACATTTGGCTTGTATGCCGGAATCTGATAAAAGGTTTTTCCGTCGAAGATAACCGAACCCATGCTACCAAATGTGAGCAGAACTTCTTTTACTCCCCATTCGTGGAGTCTGTGGGCAGCTTCTGTTACATTGTCATATCCGGTTAATACTTCCATTTCGTGTTCATTTACTTTCAGGAAATGTACGTATTTCAGTGCTTCCCTTTTATTGGCCCAATCCACCGGATAGACGTGTGTATCGCGTACCTCACGCAGGTATCCTTGAGAATCAATAGCAACCAGCCCTTTACCGGCAAGATGTTTGATGACATCTATCGAAAAATCATCAGCCAGCAAAGACCCCAGATGAAAAATATCCGCTTCGATGTTCTCAAGTTGTTGTACGGTGAATGGATCTGCTTTGGCGAGTACTCTTTGGGTACGTTCATCCTGATTTTCGCCATATATGTTTTCGAAGTAAACGGAATATTTGCTGGGAAGGGTGGTTACATCAATACCGGCATCACGCATTTTGTCTATAACGTTCAGCTCACTGTCTCCTACTGCAGTAACCAATTTATAATCAACATCGTTCAGATGCCGGATAGCATATGAACAGTAATAAGCAGTTCCTCCTGGCATGAATACCGTGGATTGAGGCGTTACTACCTTATCTAAAGTGATGTGTCCGATGCAACAAAGAGTATGTTTCTTCATTTTAATCTTTGGTTAAATGAAAAAGCCTTCAAGAGTAGTTCTTGAAGGCTTTTTAGTGTTTGTGCGGCTGAAGGGACTCGAACCCCCACGTCGCGAGACACCAGATCCTAAGTCTGGCGCGGCTACCAATTACGCCACAGCCGCAAAATCCGTGACTAATTTTTTCTTTAGCGGTGCAAAGATAGATATATTTTTTGTTTTGCCAAACGAAAGATGAATAAAAGTGTTTATTTTAGTAATTTCCGTGCTTCTTCTATAATCGTATCGAGTCCATTGACTTCATCTTTGTAGTTTATATCTACTTTTACATCCGGATCAATTCCCCACTCAATGTGGTTCATGTTTTTGTCAAAGTGCGGGCTGGCAGAAAAACGGATCGTCCAGCCATTAGGGAGTTCGGATGAAAAAGGCATGCCTGATCCTCCTCCGGTTTTATCACCTACGATTGTTACATTAGGAAGACATCTCATATGATTTACGAAATCGTTGGTAGCACTGTATGAATGCCGATTGGTGAGTACGGCTACTTTCTTTTGCCAGCGAATACCTTTGGCAGGTTCCAGATAGATAGCATATGGTTTTGAGAAGTCATTGTGTCCTGGACCTGTTTTATGACAGATATACCCTGTTAGTATTTTCTTTTCTGTAAATCTCGAAGCTATTTTTGCCGAGTTTGTTGCATTCCCTCCGGAATTTTGGCGGACATCAATAATGAGTCCTTTGCAGTTAGAAAGATAAGAGAAAACCCTGTCTAAATCATTATTATCAATACCTTCGGAAAATTTTTCATAATAGATATAACCTATTTTATCGTTCAGTATTTTATATTTGAAACCGGCTGTCTGTTGATAGTTTTGCCCCAGATAATAGTTGCTTTCTATCGTTGCTTCACTGAAATTGCGTGGTGAGTCAAGCCAGAAGTCAAAGTGTGTCTGATTGTCAGTAGAGGTTAAGTTGACATGTCCGTCCTGGAGTTCGTACAACATATCGCTGAGTATCTGAAAGAGATCCCGATCATCCATATCCTGATCAATAAATTTACGTTTTCTTTCTCCGATCTTTTTCCAGTCGATGCCTTTATAGTCCAGGAAACAATACCGTTCGTCAATGATTTTCCAGAGTTGTTCAAAGTTTCCTGCTGGGTCATTGGTGTACTCTTCTTCCCCGATGCAGGCGGTTAACCCACTCAGGCAACAGAATATAAGCACAACTTTAATCCACCAGTTTCTCATCTTTCCATTTACAATTTACAAATTACAATTGTCTACGCTATCACTCTGCATAGTACTTCTCCCCTTTCCATTCTCCCTTTAATACGCTCTTATTGAAGCCGGCAATGGTGTTCCGTTTTTGTTACGGATCAGATACAGGTCTTTTACGAATCCTACCATGAATACGTGTGAATATGTATGTGTCCGGATATCATTAACATCCGATTGCTGTAAATCTGCTATATAACTGAAGCGCATCTTTGCATAGCGAATCGGGAAGTCTATGGATAACATTTGTCTCATGGAGGGTTGGTTGTGTAGTGAAGTAAATTGTACTACTCCGCTGGAATTACCCAATGTGAATATTTCGTAATAAGATTGACCGTAGTGAGGTGAAAACATAACTCCTATTACCGGCACATTGACTTGATAGCGAAATGTGAGTGGATAATTTTTTATTTTAGCATGCCAGATTGCCATGCCGGAAGCGTCGAGATTGAGAAATGCCCGTGCTGATGCCGGGTTATTGGTATTGCGCAGATTGTATACAAACCCTCCGTTAATGTCTGCCAAAGCACCTGCCAGCAGTTTAAAGTTTTCTGTGATACGGAATTGGTAATGCAATCCATAATTCCAATTCACTAATCCGGCAAAGGTATTATTGTTATCTACCCGGTTATGTGTATATCCAATGTTTGCCTGAAAAAAGTTTTGTACGGATACTTTTCCATTAAGTAACTTAGTCATACGCATTGTTTCCCGTGAGATACGAAAGTCGATACCTTTATATTCCTGTGGCGACAGATAGGTGTCGAATATATTGGTATAACCTATTCCGTACATAGTGGCACGGGTCACATAGCGGTTGGCTTGCAACGAATCTACCTGAGCATACAGTCCATGGCAGAGAGCCAGCAGATAATATCCGGTTAGACCAATCTTTAACAGTATCTTCTTTTTCATTGACAAACCTTTATTTAGTTGAAAATTGAAAATGGAAAGTTGAAAATGGGAACCGGTTTTATGACAAGGTATAATGCAGTTGCCCTCATTTTCAACTTTCAACTTTCAATTTTCCATTATTCAAACAGCTTCATCTGTCCAGTCATCTCGTCCAGAATATCCCCTTCACTTTTGCCGTGATCCGGATCGAGAATCTCTTTTTCCTCCTCTGTCTCCTCTTCTTCTTTAGGGGCGGGAGGTTCAGGGAAGCGTGTCGGTTCCAGTTCGTTGATCGTTTCTACCGTATAAGTAGTGATACGTTTACCTTTTGCCTTAAAGCCTTTGACAGCTATAAATTCATCGGCATCTATCACCATCGGATCTCGGAAACTGTCATGACCGCTAAAGATGACTTCCAGACGTGGATAATATTCATCAGTCAACAGAATCAGTTGATTCGCTTTATTTTCTCCCAGATAATTTTGTTTGCGGGAGGCACTTTCAAAGCAGAAACGTTTCAGATATGGATAGTTCTGCTGATCAGCGTCGTATAATACGGCTGTCCAAACTTTGTTGGAATCAAACTTCTCAACGATACTTACATTGTTTTCGTAATGGTTGCTCACATCGAAGTTTGTTGTATAGAACTCGCCTGTATTGAGAACTACCAGGATAGAGTCGTCGCTCTGGAACTCTCCCAGATATTCACCTCGTCCGTCATAGTTGAGGCGTAGTACATCCCGGTCGAACCAGACTTTACGTCCCCCAAGCGTAGAACCTCCGCGTTGCTTTAAGGCTATCTTGTGTACCGGCAGACGAGTCAGAATAACTCCCTGTGCCTGGCGACTCTTAATACCAATCTCGCTGAAATCCCGTTCGAAGATGATGCGACGTACGCGTGGGTTCGGTTTCAACGTCACTTTTATGATCTCGGCTTCTCCGTTCGGGTTTGCGCTGAAATAAGTGATCCGTGATTCGGGAGTACCTTGTGTTACGTCATATTCGCGATCCCGTACGATGGAGGTTACGGCAAAACGTTTTATATAGGTTGTTCCCTCTTTTCCGTCGCGGTAAGTTACATTATAGATCGTTCGTTTATCATTCTTCTTGAATACATTGACATACAGTATGTTTTTACCTACGAACTTTTTGTCGGCTACAGGAGTGATCATATATTTACCATCTCTGTAGAAGATGATTACGTCGTCTATATCCGAACAGCAGGCTACGAATTCATCCTTCTTTAGTGCTGTGCCGATAAATCCTTCTTCTCGGTTGATGTATAGCTTTTCGTTAGCTTCCACCACTTTGGTTGCTTCGATGGTATCAAAGTTACGTAGTTCTGTACGGCGAGGGAAATTCTTACCATATTTTTCTTTCAACATCTGGTACCAGCTAATAGTGTATTCCACGATATTGGCCAGATGATTGTCTATTTCGGCAATCTCCGATTTCATCTTAGCAATATTTTCCTCTGCTTTGTCTGAGTTGAACTTTAGGATACGTCCCATTTTGATTTCCATCAGTTTCAGGATGTCTTCCTTGGTTACTTCCCGTACGAATTGCGGATAGAAAGGAGTTAATCGGTTATCAATATGTTCGCACGCAGCATCCATATCTTTGGATTGTTCAAACTCTTTATCCTTATAAATACGTTCTTCAATAAATATCTTTTCGAGTGAAGCAAAGTGGAGGCTTTCCTGTAACTCACCTTTGTGTATTTCAAGCTCCTGACGAAGAAGGTCGAGTGTATTGTCCGCCGACTTTCTTAGTACATCACTGATAGCCAGAAAGTGTGGTTTATTATCATCGATTACACAGCAGTTGGGTGATATGCTTACTTCACAATCGGTAAAAGCATACAACGCATCAATGGTTTTGTCCGATGAAGTTCCTGCTGCCAGGTGTACCAATATCTCTACGTTGGCAGAGGTGTTATCATCTACTTTGCGTACTTTGATTTTCCCTTTATCTACGGCTTTCAGAATGGAATCGATTACTGTTGTAGTGGTTCTTCCATAAGGAATTTCCGTAATCGCTAATGTTTTGTTATCAATCTTATTGATTTTGGCACGTATCTTCACAGAACCACCCCGTTCGCCGTCATTATACTTGGATACGTCTATAGAGCCTCCTGTTTGAAAGTCCGGGTAGAGTTTAAAGCTTTCTCCATGCAGATAACTGATAGATGCGTCACACAATTCATTGAAGTTGTGTGGCAATATTTTAGAAGAAAGTCCTACTGCGATACCTTCTACTCCCTGTGCCAATAGTAGCGGAAATTTAACAGGTAAAGTAATAGGTTCTTTGTTTCGTCCGTCGTAAGACAACTTCCATTCCGTTGTTTTTGGGTTGAATACTACGTCGAGTGCGAATTTAGAGAGACGGGCTTCGATATAACGTGGAGCAGCTGCACCATCACCGGTGAGAATGTTACCCCAGTTACCCTGACAATCCACTAGCAAATCTTTTTGCCCCAGCTGTACCAGTGCATCTCCGATAGAAGCATCTCCGTGTGGGTGAAACTGCATGGTATGTCCCACGATGTTTGCCACTTTGTTGTAACGTCCGTCATCCAGTCTCCTCATGGAGTGTAGTATACGGCGTTGTACAGGCTTCAGTCCATCATTGATATGGGGGACGGCACGTTCCAGAATAACATACGAAGCATAGTCCAGAAACCAGTTCTGGTACATACCTGTGAGTTGATGTTTTACGCTTTCGTTGTGGGAGTCCGCCGGCTTATAGTCTGAATGTTCTTCCGTTATCTCGTTGATTTCGTCACTCATATGGTTAATATTCCTCTTGTTTTAACAACAAATTATCTTTTTTACATCATTATAGAACGATGTGCACGCAAAAATACGAATTTTCTCCAAAAAAATCATTTACTTTGCGAATTATTTCCGAGTGTGATTTACAGGCAGATATCGGAATCGTAAATTGTAAATGATTAAATTGTAAATAAAACAATGGCACAAGAAGACGTTTTTAAGAAATTGGTATCACATTGCAAAGAGTATGGTTTTGTATTTCCTTCAAGTGATATTTACGACGGACTGGGAGCTGTATACGACTACGGCCAGATGGGAGTTGAACTCAAAAATAATATTAAGAAATACTGGTGGGACAGCATGGTATTGCTGCACGAGAATATTGTCGGCATTGACTCTGCAATCTTTATGCACCCCACTATCTGGAAGGCTTCCGGACACGTTGATGCATTCAATGACCCGTTGATTGATAACAAAGATTCTAAAAAACGCTATCGTGCAGACGTACTTATCGAAGACCAATTGGCTAAGTACGACGATAAAATGAATAAAGAAGTAGCTAAGGCTGCTAAAAAGTTTGGTGATGCTTTTGATGAGGCACAGTTCCGCAGTACAAATGGCCGTGTCCTTGAACATCAGGCTAAGCGTGATGCGCTTCATACCCGTTTTGCAAAAGCATTAAACGATGGTAATCTTGACGAACTCCGTCAGATAATTATTGACGAAGAAATCGTTTGTCCTATTTCCGGTACTAAGAACTGGACAGAAGTCCGTCAGTTCAACCTGATGTTCTCTACTGATATGGGATCTACTTCGGAAGGTGCAATGAAAATATACCTTCGTCCGGAAACAGCACAAGGTATTTTCGTGAACTACCTCAATGTACAGAAAACCGGTCGTATGAAAATACCTTTTGGTATTGCACAGATTGGTAAAGCTTTCCGTAATGAGATCGTAGCCCGTCAGTTCATTTTCCGCATGCGCGAATTCGAACAGATGGAGATGCAGTTCTTTGTAAAGCCGGGTACTGAACTGGAGTGGTTCCCAAAATGGAAAGAAATGCGTTTGAAATGGCATAAAGCACTTGGTTTCGGCGATGATCATTATCGTTTCCACGACCATGATAAGCTGGCTCACTACGCTAATGCCGCTACAGATATCGAATTCCTTATGCCGTTTGGTTTCAAAGAAGTAGAAGGTATACATTCACGTACTAATTTCGACCTTAGCCAGCATGAGAAATTCTCCGGAAAGAGTATCAAATACTTCGATCCTGAGCTAAATGAGTCATACACTCCGTACGTTATCGAAACTTCTATCGGTGTGGATCGTATGTTCCTCAGTATCATGAGTGCTGCTTATTGCGAAGAACAACTCGAAAATGGTGAAAGCCGCGTGGTATTGAAACTTCCTGCAGCTCTTGCTCCGGTGAAGTTGGCCGTAATGCCTTTGATAAAGAAAGACGGACTGCCCGAAAAGGCCCGCGAGATTATTGATAGTCTTAAGTTCCACTTCCATTGTCAGTATGACGAGAAAGACAGTATCGGAAAACGTTATCGTCGTCAGGATGCCATTGGTACTCCATATTGTGTAACGGTTGACCATCAAACGCTGGAAGATAACTGTGTGACTTTGCGTAATCGCGATACCATGCAGCAGGAACGTGTAGCGATCTCTGAACTGAACAATATCATTGCTGACAGAGTAAGCATCACTTCGCTTTTGAAAACTTTACAATAAATCCTTGACGAATGAATAAGAAAATCTATTTATTACCAATCCTATTGCTGGCACTTGTCTTTACTTCTTGTGAAGAAACGAAAGAGGTGAGCAGATATGATAATTGGCAGGCACGAAATGAGGCGTTTATCGACTCTTTGTATAATGTTTATACTACGGAGGCCGATCATGGTGGATTGGATAGCATTCATCTTATGTCTGCTCCGGGTGCCTGTATCTTTTATAAGGAGCTGAAACCGATAACGAATGATCCAAAGTTAAATCCGAATCCGACAAATCTGGATGAGGTTATCGAAGGATATGTTTCTCAAGATATGCAACCTTTTTATACAGATAGTGTATATATGTATTATAAAGGTACTTTAATTATTGGAGACCGGTTTGATGGATTCAAAGGTGCTAACCCTACAGCCTTTGACTCTCCGAAGAAATTCAAAGTAACAGGTGTAATTACTGGTTGGACTGAGATGCTTCAGCGTATGAAAGTAGGAGAGCGAAGGTTAGTTTACATACCTTGGAACTATGGTTATGGTTCCAGTGGTAGTGGTAGCATTTTAGGGTATTCCACATTGATTTTTGATATGCAGTTGTATAGTATCGAAAATCGTAGTTCGAATTCGCTGTCGACCTTGGCTGTAGAAGAAAAATAGACATTTCTGTATATATTAATAGAAAGAACAGCTTGTTTCTCACCGTAAGTGGAGAAGAAACAAGTTGTTTTTTTGTTGATAGAGGAACTGTTTTGATTTAACTCTATTGTGCAGCCAGTGATGAATGGACTGACTGTGTTGTACCGATGTAGCGTGACCCATTAGGTGTATTACTCCTCATTATTCCTATTTTCAATAAATTCAAAATAGATTCTAAAGTAATTACAAGAAAATTTATATATATCGATATTTATATGTATCATTGTAGATTATTTTATTTATTCACTTTGATTCTATATATTATGAAAAGAGTTTATTGTTATTTATTAGTTTGTGTATTATCAGGAACAGGTTTGTTGAATAGCCTGTTTGCTAATAGTGGTGTTTCTTCTAATTTCCTCGAAGAGTCTGAAGCTTTTATAAGTGATCAGGTTTCTCCACGATCAGGCTTTAATGTTTATGTTAAAATAATGACAAATAACAAGACGATTACGATTGCAACTGATCCATATGAAACTGTAGCACAGCTTAAGTCTAAGATTCAGGCTAAGGAGGGAATTCCACCTAATCAACAGAGGCTTATTTTTGCCGGAAAGCAGTTAGAGGATGGAAGAACGTTACAAGATTATGCTATTACAAAGGAATCTACTCTCCATTTATTAATAAATTTCCGGCCAAGTCGTTAACGCACAATTATAACTTTACTTCATATGGTTTTAATATGCTTGTGTTTTACTAGCTCATAAAAATAAAATCAGTTAATTTGTGGAACAGTTAGCTGATTTTATTTATTATAGCTCTTTTATAACCCAATGAAAGGGATATGAAATATTTACTTAGTATTCTATTTTTTATTATAACCTTTTCCTTATCTGCTCAAGAAGCTGTTTCGGTAGCCGGATTTATCAAAGATAAGAACTCCGATGCTATTGAAGGAGCAGCGATACGTGCACTTACTGCGGATAGTGTTTTCCTTTCGGGTACTACGTCTGATGCCGGAGGTTACTTTATTTTAATGCTTCCCCGGAAGAAATGCATCCTTGAAATCAGCTACTTGGGTTATCAAAAGTCTTACAGAACGATTCCGGCAGATACAATCTGCAAAAACTTATTGGCGGATACTATAAAACTACAGGATGAAAGCATTAATCTGGCTGAAGTAATGGTGACCGGAAAGGCTGCTGCTATGCAAATGAAAGGGGATACTTTAGAATATAATACGGGCATCTATGCGCTTTCGGATCAGGCCTCGGTGCGTGATTTGTTGAAATTGCTACCTAATGTCACTGTTACAGAACATGGACAAATTCTAGTTCAGGGGAAACCGGTAAGTAAAATTCTTGTTGATGGAAAAGATTTCTTCTCCAATAATCCGGAGATGGCATCAAAATCACTTCCAGGCAAAATAGTGGATAAAGTACAAGTTATTGACCAAAGCTCTGAGGTGGACCGACTTACCGGATTCGATAACGGGGATAAAGAAACAGTACTTAACTTGTCCGTTAAAGAAGAAAATAAGGTAGGCGTAATGGCTCAGGCAGCTGTGGGGGGCGGGCGTGATATAAACGATAATAAAACGCGATATGAGCAAAATGCGTATATAAATCTGTTGAAAAGGCAGGATATGTTTTCTCTCATGTTACGAAATGACAATACGAATAGCGGAACCGGTAGTTCGCAGACAGGAGATAACTCTGTTGGGCAAATCGGGCTTTTGATAAATAAAGAATTTAGTAACCGCTTTAATGTTTACAGTAATGTAACATATACCTCAATGAAGTCGGTAGAGAATATGCTTACAGACCGGGAGACAATACTCTCGCCGGAATCCTCTCTTTTTGATAGTTCAAATCGTTTATCCGATACTAAAAATAAAGTTCTGGACGTTGGTATAAGGACAGAATGGAACCCCAATGATAAAAATACGCTTATAACGCAGGTGTATTTGAATTATTCGAAAAAGAATCGTTGGGATAATGAGCTTTTTAATAGCTATAATGGCTTGCGTGATACCCTCTATAATGGACATTCTGCCACAGAAAACAATGGTAACAACTACTCTCTAAATATTTCCATTGACTATGCACATCGGTTAAAGAAGAAAGGTCGGGTTTTTAGTACGTCGCTCTATGGTATCATAAATCAGGGTGACGCTCGTGAATCTTATTCCTGGAACCGCCGGATGTATGATGATAATGTCTATCAGTATGATTCACTTGTGAACCAACGGACGGTTAACGAGAATTCAGGTAAGCAAATCAAATTGGGTTTGTCGTATGTTGAACCTATCACGGAGAAACGTTTTATGCAAATTGCCTATACGGCTCGTCTTTCAGATGATCATGTCGGGAAAAATACTTATAAGGTTGGAGAAGATGTTTCATCTGATAACCTCCAATTACTACCCAGCCAAAGTCCGGGCACATCGCAGAGTATATTTAATCAGCGCTTTACATTAAATTACAAATCATTGGGAGAGAAAACCGACTATACGATGGGAATGAACGTAGATATTGACGACTCTGAAAATAAAACCCGTTTTCCGGATGACTCTTTCAGGTCCAATGTAAATCAAAAAGTTACCAACTACTCTCCGGTATTGAATATAAAACATCGGTTCAATAAAAGTAACACGCTGACACTTGATTATATGGGGACAATGACATCTCCGACAGGTACTCAGTTGCAGGACTATACCGATATAAGCGACCCTACTAACAGTATTAAAGGAAACCCTGACCTTAAACCGCAGTTTGCAAATGATGTGGCACTGAATCTTTCCGGTTCTAATTCCAAAACTCAGGGATTCTACGATGTCGGTTTGTTCGGTGGATACACAGCGAATACTATTCAATCTTCTTACAATATTAATCCGGAGACAGGAAATCGAACCACTTCTTACAAAAATGTAAATGGTAATTGGAATGCGCAATTTCGATGCATTTATTATACACCGATAAACGAAACGAATTTTACAATAAGCAATGGGCTTAGAGGCGGATATGACAAACAGAAGGGGCTCATCAATGATGAGGTAAGCGTCATGGGTTCTTTTACTATTGATGAGAATCTGGTTCTCAGATATTATACTCCTGATTTCTATTTTAATATTCAGGGATTATTCAAATATGTGATTCTAAAGGGGCAGGGTCAATCTACCGATAATATGGAAACCCGGGATTGGGGAACAGAACTTAATGCCTCCTATCTGCTGCCTTATAAAATAAGATTGAGTTCTTCTTTCAGATGGAGTTTAAAGAAAGGCTACAGTGGTGAAACCGGAAATATCAGAGAAAATATTCTGGATGTTGCTATAGAAAGAGATTGCTTCTCAAAGAAGTATGGTACAGGTACTATTCAAATATCTGCATTTGATTTGCTGCAAAGCAGAAGAGATTTATCAAGGAACGTAGGGGCTTCCTATATCCAGAATACAAGAACATCTACCATGGGCAGTTATTTTATGTGTCGTTTTGTGTACAGTTTTAATTTCTTTCCTTAAGTCTTACTGTTAATCCGGATGTTTAACGGCATATTTCCTAACTTTTCTTCGGAATGGTATGTTATATTTAGTAGAATACACCCCTGATGTAATCTGCATTACATGTATTCACTGTAATTATTTCTATTTTTACATCGTACTTAAATATGAATGCCCATGAAAGAACTCATCAACCATCTGGAAGAATTAAACAGAAAAGCTGAGAACGGCGGCGGAGATGCCCGAATTGAGAAACAACACTCAGTAGGAAAGCTGACAGCCCGTGAACGTATTGATTTACTTTTGGAGAAAGGATCGTTTATCGAACTTGATAAACTTGTGACGCATCGTTGTACCGACTTTGGTATGGAGAAACAGAAGATACCAGGGGATGGGGTAGTTACCGGTTACGGTATGATAGGCAAACGACTGGTTTATGTTTTTGCTCAGGACTTCACAGTGTTCGGAGGGGCACTTTCGGAGACGTATGCCAAAAAGATCTGCAAGGTGATGGATATGGCCATGCAGATGGGTGCCCCGATAATCGGGCTCAATGATTCCGGGGGTGCCCGTATTCAGGAAGGGGTTTGTTCGCTGGCCGGATATGCTGAAATATTTCTTCGTAACTCGATGGCATCGGGGGTAATACCGCAAATCAGTGCCATCATGGGCCCATGTGCCGGTGGTGCTGTGTATTCTCCGGCTCTGACCGATTTTATCCTGATGGTGAAGAATTCCGGTTATATGTTCATTACCGGACCGGACGTAGTGAGGAGTGTGACACAGGAAGAGGTGAGTAAAGAAGAATTGGGTGGAGCTGCTGTACATACTTCTATATCCGGGGTAGCACATCTGGCTGCTGAAAATGATATTGAATGTATCAATTATATTCGTGAACTAATCTCCTTCCTGCCCGGAAATAATATGGAAGAACCTCCATTTGTTGCTACTTCCGATTCGCCCACGCGGCTCACACCAGAGCTTTCTATGCTGGTACCTACCAATCCGAATCAACCCTATAATATAAAGGAGATGATCGAGGCAGTGGCCGATGACAATAGTTTCTTTGAACTTCAGGCAGAGTATGCGGCGAATATTGTCATTGGTTATATTCGTCTGAATGGGAAAACTGTGGGAGTGGTGGCTAACCAACCGCTGGTACTTGCCGGTACATTGGATATTGATGCTTCTGTCAAGGCGGCTCGTTTTGTCCGCTTCTGTGATGCTTTCAATATTCCGCTACTGACTTTGGTGGACGTACCGGGTTTCTTGCCGGGAGTTGACCAGGAATATGGTGGCATTATTCGTAACGGTGCCAAGTTGCTATATGCTTATTGTGAGGCTACCGTACCTAAGGTGACGGTTATCACACGCAAAGCTTATGGTGGTGCCTATGATGTAATGAGCTCCAAACATATCCGGGGAGATGTGAACTTTGCTTTTCCTACGGCCGAGATTGCCGTGATGGGGCCGGATGGGGCTGTGAATATTCTGTTCCGTAAAGAAATAGACAAAGCAGGAGATCCTGAAGAGAAACGAAAAGAGCTTCAGACTGAATATCGCGAGAAATTTGCAAATCCTTATCGGGCTGCCGAACTCGGTTATGTGGATGAAGTGATTGATCCGGCTATTACTCGTATGCGGTTGATCCGTAGTTTTGAGATGTTAGCTAATAAACGCCAGTCCAATCCACCCAAAAAGCATTCTAATTTACCGCTTTAATATTGTAGGAGGAAACATATTATGATAAAAAAAATATTAGTAGCCAACCGTGGTGAGATTGCTATGCGTATTTTCCGTACTTGCCGGGTGATGAATATTGCTACGGTAGCGATTTACACACGGGTAGACCGTGGAGCGTTGCATGTGCGTTACGCCGAAGAAGCCTATTGTATATCTGATTCACCGGAGGATACCTCTTATTTGAAACCGGAAAAGATTCTGGAAATAGCCAAAAAGACTGGGGCTGCCATTCATCCGGGCTATGGTTTCTTGTCGGAGAATGCTGATTTTGCCCGTCGTTGTGAGGAAGAAGGAGTGATTTTTATTGGTCCGAGTGCTGATATTATTGCCCGGATGGGTATTAAGACGGAGGCGCGGAAGATCATGAGAGAAGCTGGCCTACCCATTGTTCCGGGCACAGAACAGCCGGTTCAGGGCATTGCCGAAGCTAAAAAGGTAGCAGCAGAAGTCGGTTATCCGATTATGCTGAAAGCATTGGCAGGTGGTGGCGGAAAGGGAATGCGACTGGTGCGTTCCGAAGAAGAGGTTGAGATGGCTCTTCGTCTGTCCCAATCCGAAGCCGGAACTTCATTTGGAAACGATGCGGTTTATATAGAAAAGTATATCGAAAATCCCCATCATATCGAAGTGCAGATATTGGGTGATAAATATGGGAATGTAATTCATCTGTATGAACGTGAATGCTCCATCCAACGACGAAACCAAAAGGTAATAGAAGAGTCTCCTTCTCCTTTTGTGAAAGAGGAGACGCGGAAACGGATGTTGAAGGTGGCTGTAGAGGCTTGCAGGAAAATAGGATATTACAGTGCCGGGACTTTGGAGTTTATGATGGATAAAGACCAGAACTTCTATTTTCTTGAAATGAATACCCGGCTTCAGGTAGAACATCCGGTAACGGAAGAATGTACCGGTGTTGATCTTGTACGTGATATGATTCTTGTTGCTGCCGGCAATCGCTTGCCTTATCATCAGGAAGATATTGAGTTTAGAGGCGCGGCCATCGAATGTCGTATTTATGCCGAAGACCCGGAAAATAACTTTATGCCGTCGCCGGGAGTCATTACGGTACGTGAAGCTCCCGAAGGACGTAACGTTCGCCTGGATAGTGCCGCCTATGCCGGATTTGAGGTGTCATTGCATTATGATCCGATGATTGCCAAGCTCTGTTGCTGGGGAAGAAACCGTGCTTCTGCCATATCAAATATGGCCCGTGCTTTGCGGGAGTATAAGATACTGGGTATTAAAACCACCATTCCGTTCCATCAGCGTGTCTTGAAGAATGCCGCTTTTCTGAAAGGGGAGTATGATACTACGTTTATTGATACTCGGTTTGACAAGGAAGATTTGAAACGGCGTCAGAATACCGATCCTACCGTAGCTGTAATTGCAGCTGCGCTGAAGCATTTTGAGAAGGAAAAAGAGGCAGCGTCAAGGGCTACTACTCTTCCGGTGGTAGGAGAATCCCTTTGGAAATATTATGGTAAACTGCAGATGACTGCCAATAACTATTAAAAACATCAGAGATTATGAGTACAACATTAGCAACCTATTATGCCCGGCTTCTGGACATGCCCGACAATGAGTATAAAGTTGAGATTCTTGAAGATGGCCCTGTGAAGAAAATAGCTGTCAATGGAAAAGTGTATGAGGTGGATTATAACCTTGGCGGTGATTCCATTCATTCTATAATCATTGATCATCATTCTCATGGAGTGCAGATTTCTTCTTCCAATTCTACATATACTATCATGAACAAAGGAGAACTTTATCAGATAGAACTGAAAGGCGAAATGGAAAAGATACACAATTCCCGTAATGCTGCCGAATCTGTGGGGCGTCAAGTAGTTCAGGCGCCAATGCCCGGAGTGATATTGAAAACATATGTAAAGAAGGGAGATGTAGTGCAGCGAGGAGACCCGCTTTGCGTACTGGTAGCTATGAAGATGGAAAACGAAATCCGTTCGCTAACGGACGGTATAGTCAAAGAGATCTTTGTAGAAGATACGGCAAAAGTAGGGTTGAACGACCGT
This sequence comes from Bacteroides sp. 41_26, assembly GCF_949740115.1. Taxonomy (NCBI): domain Bacteria; kingdom Pseudomonadati; phylum Bacteroidota; class Bacteroidia; order Bacteroidales; family Bacteroidaceae; genus Bacteroides; species Bacteroides sp. 41_26. The sequence goes on along the minus strand of NZ_CATJGZ010000063.1, from coordinate 29,005 downwards.
ATTATGGTGATTGAGTAATAATGTGCCAATATGCTAATGTGCCAATGCCTTTCGGCAGTACAGCGCAGCATATTGGCAAATTAGTATATTGGCACATTATTAAAAATAATTTCTTTCATATGTAATGTAGATTACACATTTATTAGCTTTTATTTTGCTCCTTTGCACAAGTAAAGAGAATATGGGTTCTGTTAACCGGCCGGTAGTATACTTAATATTTAGTGTCTTATGAAAATAAAAGAGATTATTCATTGGCTACTTCCTTCCAGGCGCTGGAAGATGGTAGCCATTGCCTTGTCCGGTCTGATTATCGGGGGAGGGTTGTTTTTCTTGTATATGCTCCGGGCGCATACCTATCTGGGCGACGACCCGGCCGCTTGCGTCAATTGCCATATCATGGGACCCTATTATGCTACTTGGATGCACAGTTCTCACGGACGGGATGCTACGTGTAATGATTGTCATGTACCTCATGAGAATCCGGTAAAAAAGTGGGCGTTCAAGGGCATGGATGGTATGCGTCATGTTGCGGTGTTTCTCACTCGTGGCGAACATCAGGTAATAAAAGCAAATGATGAAAGTGCAGAAGTAATCATGAACAATTGTATCCGTTGTCATACACAGCTCAATACCGAGTTTGTGTCTACCGGGCGTATCAATTATATGATGTCTCAGGTAGGAGAAGGAAAGGCCTGCTGGGATTGTCATCGTGATGTGGCACATGGGCAAAACAGCCTTTCTACTACCTCGGATGCACTGGTTCCTTATCCGGAATCGCCAGTGCCGGAATGGCTTCGTAAAATGATAAATAAATAAATTCATAAATAGATCTGTCAATTATCCTGTTTTCAATTGCTGTATGAATAGCATTGGTACATTTGGCTTATTGGCACATTAGCACATTATCAATATGGAAAAGAAATTAAAGGCATGGCAAGGATGGCTGTTGTTTGGTGGAGCAATGGTTGTTGTATTCGTTTTGGGACTGGTGGTCTCTTCATTAATGGAACGCCGGGCAGAGATAGTCAGTGTATTCAATAACAAACGGGTAGAGATTAAAGGTATCGAGGCTCGTAATGAGGTTTTCGGAGAGAATTATCCCCGGCAATACGACACATGGAAACAAACTGCGCAGACTGATATTGAAAGCGAATTTAATGGTAGTGAAGCAGTAGATGTACTTGAAAAACGTCCTGAAATGGTGGTTCTTTGGGCTGGATATGCTTTCTCTAAAGATTATACAACTCCACGTGGACATATGCATGCCATTGAAGACATCACCCGAAGTCTTCGTACCGGTGCCCCGATGGATCCTCACAGTGGTCCGCAGCCTTCTACTTGCTGGACTTGTAAAAGCCCGGATGTACCCCGTATAATGGAAGCGCTTGGTGTTGACTCTTTTTATAATAACAAGTGGGCTGCTTTTGGCAATGAGATTGTAAATCCCATTGGTTGTGCCGATTGTCATGAACCGGAGAATATGAAGCTACACATCAGCCGTCCGGCGTTGCGTGAGGCATTTGCCCGTCAGGGAAAAGACATTGATAAGGCTACCCCGCAGGAGATGCGTTCATTGGTATGTGCACAGTGCCATGTGGAATATTACTTCAAGGGTGACGGTAAGTATCTGACTTTCCCTTGGGACAAAGGCTTCACAGTGGAAGATATGGAGGCATACTATGATGAGGCTGATTTTGCCGATTATACACACGCGCTGAGCAAAGCACGTATCCTCAAAGCACAACATCCCGACTATGAGATTTCTCAGATGGGTATCCATGCACAACGTGGCGTATCATGTGCTGATTGCCATATGCCGTATAAGAGTGAAGGGGGAATGAAGTTCAGCGATCATCATATACAAAGCCCGTTAGCGATGATTGATCGTACTTGTCAGGTGTGTCATCGCGAGAGTGAAGAAACACTTCGTAATAATGTATACGACCGTCAGCGTAAAGCAAATGAAATCCGTAACCGTCTGGAACAAGAATTGGCAAAAGCTCATATCGAAGCTAAGTTTGCATGGGATAAGGGGGCTACAGACCTGCAGATGCAGGAGGCACTGAAGCTGATTCGTCAGGCACAATGGAGATGGGACTTTGGAGTCGCTTCACACGGGGGCTCTTTCCATGCTCCACAGGAAATTCAACGTATTCTGGGTCATGGCTTGGACAAAGCTTTGCAGGCGCGTTTAGCTATTTCTAAGGTTTTGGCCAATAATGGATTTACAGGTGAAGTACCAATGCCGGATATTTCTACCAAGGCCAAAGCACAGGAATACATCGGTCTTGACATGAAGAAAGAACATGAGAATAAAGATAAATTCCTGAAAGAAGTTGTTCCGCAATGGCTGAAAGAGGCAAAGGCTAACGGGCGCTTAATTAGTTGAGAGTTGAAGGTTGCTACGCAGTGTAAGTAACTGACTCTCCACTGTATAATAACTAACTTTTAACTAAGTAATACATTACAATTAAATGCTTATTTAGCAGGTTATTATTGAAACGCAAATAAACGCAGGTTTTCTGTAAGGAATATTGTTTTCAAGCATAATGCAGCAATCTAATTCGCGAAAATCTGCGTTTATTTGCGTTTCAATAAATATTAATCAGCAGTATATTCATACTGCATAGTAACTTTCAACTTTTAACTCTCAACTTTCAACTTAAAAAAGATGTGGCAAAAACCATGGGGATATAAAGAAGGGTTTGCTGTTTGCGGTGGGCTCTTTCTTGTGGGTACTCTCTGGCAGGTAGCGCTCGGAAAGTGTACGCTTTCTTTGCTCGCCTGGCCGGTGAATATTTATGCGGGAGTAGTCTATGTACTTCTGTTACTTGTATTGTATATTTTCTTTCGTAAGTACTACTTTGTTCGTTGGATGAGCAGTTATCAGGCAGCTGTCAGCGCTATGATTTCTTTAGTGGTGATAACGGTTATTATGGGGTTTACCCGTCAGTACCGTCCGGAAGTTGCCGTTACAGGAATTGAAGGTTGGCTGGGATTCTCGCAGATGCTTTCCGCTTGCTCTTTTGTATTACTCTTCTTCTGGTTTGTTACATTGCTGGGGATGGTCATTCTCCGGCGGATCCATCACTTTAAAGTACGTGATATTCCTTTTCTGTTTAATCATCTCGGATTATTTTTAGCTCTGACCGGTGCTGTGTTGGGAAGTGCCGATATGCAACGGCTTGAAATGACTACTCAAACGGGTAAGGCAGAATGGCGGGCGTTTAATAAACAAAAAGAGATGCTGGAATTGCCATTGGCGATAGAACTGCATGATTTCACTATTGATGAATATCCACCCAAACTTATGTTGATAGACAATGAATCGGGAAAAGCACTTCCGGCAGGACAACCGGTGAATGTGCTGATAGAAGATGATTTCAGCAAAGGAGAATTGCAGGATTGGGAAATTGAGGTAACGGAAAAGTTGCCCATGGCGGCCAGTGTAGCTACCGAAGACACCGTTCGGTTTGTAGAGTTTCATTCAATGGGGGCAGCGTGTGCAATCTACGTGAAAGCTCAAAATACAATGAGTGGTGAGCAGCGTGAAGGGTGGGTGAGTTGCGGTAGCTTTATGTTTCCGTACAAAGCGCTTCGCTTGAATCAGAAAGTAAGTCTTATTATGCCCGAACGCGAACCGAAACGTTTTGCATCCGAAGTAACCGTTTATACACAATCCGGAGAAAAGGCAGAAGCCACGATTGAAGTAAATCGACCTTTTGAAATAGAGGGCTGGAAAATATATCAATTGAGTTATGACGAGTCGAAAGGACGTTGGAGTGATATCAGCGTGTTCGAGTTGGTTAGTGATCCCTGGTTGCCTGTGGTTTATACGGGCATATGGATGATGATAGCCGGTGCTGTCTGTATGTTTGTATTGTCACACAAAAGAAAGGAGGAGAAAGTATGAGTTGGGATCTTTTCGGATGGTTTGCTGCTGTGTCTCTTTGTCTTTGGGGCTTTGGAGCTCTCACTGCCTGGAAAGGTAAGTCAATGGGTTGGGTACTGGGACCTACATTGGCAGGATTGCTTGTCTTTTTTGCCTTTATCCTTGGGATGTGGATTTCATTGGAGCGTCCACCCATGCGTACAATGGGGGAGACCCGTTTGTGGTATTCCTTTTTCTTACCATTGGCAGGTATCATCACTTATGTTCGCTGGCGCTATAAGTGGATACTCAGTTTCAGCTTTGTATTGTCACTGGTGTTTATCTGTGTCAATCTTTTTAAGCCTGAAATTCATAATAAGACACTGATGCCTGCTTTGCAAAGTCCCTGGTTTGCACCGCATGTCATCGTATATATGTTTGCTTATGCCATGCTTGGGGCAGCCACGGTAATGGCAGTTTATCTGTTATGGATAAAGAAGAAACCGGCAGCCGAACGGGAAATGGAACTTTGTGATGATCTGGTGTATGTGGGGCTCTCGTTTATGACCCTGGGGATGCTTTTCGGTGCTTTGTGGGCTAAAGAGGCATGGGGACACTACTGGAGTTGGGACCCAAAAGAGACGTGGGCAGCTGCCACATGGATAGGTTACCTCTGTTATATTCACTTCCGGCTTCATCAACGCAGGAGCCATCGCAAGGCACTCGCCGGATTATTGGTTTGTTTTCTTTTACTTCAAATGTGTTGGTATGGCATCAATTATCTGCCTTCGGCACAAGGAACGAGTGTACATACTTATAATTTAAACTAATATTGTATGAAACTGACTGCTATTATTTTAACCGGATTAGTACTGTGCTCTTCTGTTGTCTGCGCACAGGAAGAGAAGAACGAGTTTAGTATTGATGCACAACTGCGTGCCCGCGGTGAATATCGCAATGGCGTACTTAGTCCGCGTGATGACGGACAACTGCCTGTCTTTTTTATAAACAATCGTGCCCGTTTTTCACTTGGATACAAGCGGGATCGTCTGCAAATGAAGCTTTCTGCCCAGCATGTAGGTGTATGGGGCAGGACCCTCAGATAGATAAGAACGGACGTTTTATTCTCCATGAGGCATGGGCAAAGCTGGATTTGGGGAAAGGTGTCTTCGCGCAGTTGGGACGCCAGTCATTGGTATATGATGATGAACGTTTGCTGGGTAGTCTCGATTGGAATGTGGCGGGACGTTTTCATGATGCATTGAAGTTGGGATACGAAACCGGGAAGCACAAAATGCACCTTGTCCTCGCTTTCAATCAGAATGATGAAAAAACGATAGGTGGCAACTATTATGATCCTTCTAAAGCACAGCCTTATAAAACCATGCAGACTTTATGGTATAACGGTCAGTGGGCTAAGAATTTCAATGCCTCTTTGCTTTTCATGAATGTAGGCTATGAGACCGGAACGCCCGAAAAAGGAAAAACGAATTATATGCCTACCACCGGAACTTATCTCACCTATACTCCAGGTAACTGGACGTTAAACGGAAGTGCTTACTATCAGTTTGGTAAAAGGAAAGTGGGCGATGAGGTGAAAAAGGTCTCAGCCTATATGTTCGGTGTGAAAGCGGGATATAAAATCAATCAGCAATGGTCCGTCAGCATATTGACCGATTATCTGAGCGGTGATCCGGAAAGTAGTAAGGCCTCTACATTCGATCCGCTTTATGGCACTCATCATAAGTTTTATGGTGGTATGGATTACTTCTATGCTTCTGCTTACAATAAAGGTTTGTGGGACAAGCAGCTGAGTGTTGACTTTAAACCCACTTCCCGTTGGGCTCTGTCACTGAATTATCATCACTTTTCTACTACTTATGACGTAACAGTAGAGGGAGATGAAGGACGTAGTCTCGGATCAGAGTTCGACTTGCAGGTAGATTACACAGTGATGAAGGATGTGAAACTGACGGTTGGTTACTCAACCATGCTCGGGACGAAATACATGGATGTGGTGAAAGGCGGTAGCCATGATGCCTGGCAAGACTGGGGATGGGTCTCCCTCAATATCAACCCACGTATTTTCTTTGCTAAATGGTAGGACTGTAACGGAAAAAGAGCTATTTTTGTCACAAACCAAAGAGAAGTACTGTGGTAAAAATCGATTTTACAGATGAGTATAAACAACTGCTGTGGCAGATACCTCTTTTCCGGGACTTAGATGTGAATGTAAAACATCGTCTAATGGACGAACTTGAATTTACATTGTACAAGGTATCCCGTAAAGAGGTGGTGCTGCAACAAGATACGCGTTGCAATCATTTGTATGTGCTGCTGAAAGGCGAGCTGGAGGTTAATATCATCGATGTAGCCGGCAATCTGGTAAAGGTAGAAGAGATCATCGCACCCCGCGCCTTTGCTACTCCGCATCTGTTTGGCGAAAACAATATTCTGCCTGCCACCTTTACCGTAAGTAAAGATTCTATTCTTCTGATGGCCACCCGTACTTCGGTTTTCAAACTGATAAGTTCCGTGCCACAGTTACTCCATAGTTTTCTTTGTGTGACGGGCAACTGCAATAAATGTACCGTTACCCGTTTGCGTATCCTCTCTTATAAGAACCTTCGCAGTCGTTTCGTTTATTATCTCATGGAGCATCGCACCTCTGCTGGTATCGCTTTGTTGGAGCATAACCAGGTACAACTGGCAGATTATTTAGGAGTAACCCGTCCTGCCCTGTCAAAAGAGATTAATAAGATGATAAAAGAGGGACTGATCTCTGTGGATAAGAGAGAGGTTACCTTGTTGAATGCGCAAGGATTGAAGGAGTATATTTAAAGATATTTCTTCAACTTCCTACTCCATATCTGATACCCTTCTTCCGTCAGATGTAATCCGTCTGTCGTCAGTTCCTTTCGTAGAATATTTGTTCCCTTTTCTGCAAAGAGAGGGAATAAGTTGATAAATGGTATTTTCCGGGAAGTAGCGAGCGTTTCCAGTTTTCGGTTAATTTCCGGTACAATATCTGTTTTATCGATCATTGTTTTGTATTTACATACGGATTCATTGATAGGGAGCAGGCTTTGCAGATATAGTTTGGTATCGGGTGATTCTCTCTGTATTCTGTCTATCAGGAGGGTAATTAGAGTCACGACACTGTCTGCTGTGAGATCATGTGATACATCATTGATGCCTATCAATAAAAAGAGCTTTGCCGGATGCCCGGGGAGAATCTGGTGCAGACGGTCGTATACACCCATTGCTTCGTCTCCGATGATGCCCCGGTTACGTACATGTTTCTTTTTTAGTCGTACTCCCCAGTCTTTGCCACCTTCGGTGAGGCTATTGCCCAGCATGACGATATCTTTGGGGCTGATGGCCGGCTCATCTTCAAATTCGAGAAAGCGTTTGTAGTAATGTTCAGTATATGTCCGCTCGGTAGGGTAGATAGAAGCAGCAACTGCGTTGGCTACCAGTGAACGAAGCCGGGTTGCTTTACCTTTGTCATCCGGATGTACGCTGTTGGTCAGCAGAATAACGGCAGTGTCATTGTCGGGATCAATGGTGATGGAAGTACCTGTATATCCAGTATGTCCGTAGGTGTTTGGCCCAAACAGATCACCGTTATTAGATGCATACGGAGAAAAGAGATCCCATCCTAATGCGCGTCCCAGACCGGGGATATGCCGGGGAATACTTCTCATTGTTTTTACTCCTAATGGACTGAGGATACGATGTCCGTTATATTCTCCGTTGTTGAGTAACATTGCAGCGAGTATAGCCAGGTCATTGGCATCGGAGAAAACACCTGCATTACCCGAGACACCTGCGTTCATGATACGTGCCAACGGATCGTGAACAATTCCTTTGAGAATACTACCGTCCTTTTGCTTTTCGGTAGGAGCACACCGTTCCAATGTTTCTCCGGTAGGACAATAACCGGTATGTTGCATACCCAACGGATCAAAAATATGCGTTTTTGCAAAATCACGCAGGCTTTGTCCACTGACTGTTTCAATGACATGTTGCAGGGCAATATAGTTGAGGCAGCTGTATTGGAAGTCTGTCCCCGGCTTGAAATTAGTTTTGCAACCGGAAATGTATTCTATGAGCCCTTTAGGATTCGGAGCGCCATATTTAGCCGTTAATTCCTTAACTGGAGCGTAAGGTGGGAGTCCGGAAGTGTGTGTCATGAGGTCGGCGATACGGATATCTTCGGAGAATCCCGGAATATAGAGATTGACACGGTCTGTAAGCCGGAGTTGACCGCGTTCAATGAGAATCATGGCACTGATAGCGGTTGACATGGCTTTGCTAACGGAAGCCATGTCAAATACGGTATTGACATTCATCGGTTCTGTATCAGGGAGCAGTTGCTTATTTCCATAGGCTTTCAGATAAGCCAACTTGCCATGGCGTACGATGGCAAGTACAGCACCGGGAATTTCTTTGTTGTTTATAGCTGTTTCAATAGCTTTATCAGCATATGTAAGTTGACGGGAGTTCATACCTGTTTGTTCGGGAGCTACGCGTTGTAACGGTTGCCCTAAGGCCTGGAAAGAGAGAAAGAATAGGCTCAATATTAGGAAGGATGTTTTCATATGAATACGTAGTTTAGATAAAGTTGGATAAGATAAGGGTGGTATTATTGAAACGCGGATTTATCCGGATTTTCGCAAAAAGAAACAGATGTAAAAGAAGGAATTACCGTCTTTAATTCTGCGTTAATTCGCATAAATCCGCGTTTTATCAGATAAAAGTAATACTCTATGAAACTTTGTGGCCTTTGTGGTGAACTGAGTTTTGTTTATTGTCCCGCTTTGTAAGCGTCTACGGCTTTTTTTACTGAACCATGCATCAGCAACAGGGCTTTTGCCTGGTCATAATCCAACCCAAGTTCTTCAACGATCATACGCGTGCCACGATCTACTAATTTCTGATTGCTGAGTTGCATGTTAACCATTTTGTTACCTTTCACACGTCCCAACTGAATCATTACAGAGGTAGTGATCATGTTCAGAATCATTTTTTGTCCTGTGCCCGATTTCATACGTGAACTTCCTGTCACATATTCCGGTCCTACAATCATCTCAATAGGGACATCGGCTTCTGCTGCCATGGGTGAATCGGGGTTACTGGTGATGCACCCGGTTAGAATCCCGTGTTCGCGTGCAGCATGCATGGCTCCGATGACGTAAGGAGTGGTACCCGACGCAGCAATACCGATAACCGTGTCTTTATCATTGATGTTATGTTCCATCAATTCTTCCCAGCCACGGGTTGTATTATCTTCGGCATTTTCTACAGGGTTACGAAGGGCTGTGTCTCCACCGGCAATCAGTCCGATGACCAATGTGGGAGGCATACCGAAGGTTGGAGGTATTTCCGAAGCGTCAAGTACTCCCAGGCGTCCGCTTGTTCCGGCACCCATATAGAATATACGTCCTCCCTGCTTCATGCGAGGCACGATCTGGCTTACCAGTTTCTCTATTTGCGGAATGGCCTTTTGTGTGGCAAGCGCTACTTTCTGGTCTTCCGTATTGATATCTTCCAGTATTTCCCGGATAGACTTTTTCTCTAAATCGTTGTAGAGCGAAGGTTGCTCTGATATTTTGATAAACATTGGGTAAATTATGATTTATGAATTATGAAATGTCATCAGGCCTTGCATGGGGCTTTTGACGATAACTCCTATTTGTACTCCCAGTTCTTGGGCGGCTTCGTGTAATACCTCCTGATAATGGTAGGCAACGGAGCCGATAAAATGTGCCGGATAATTCTGATAATCATACTGCATCACGTTACGTTTCAGGAAAGCCTTGAAACTGCCAAGAACGAGTGCATGCACAGATGGCTCGTGAATGTTCTCTGCCAGAAACGGAGAAAGGCTTGCCAGGAAACGGTTTGGGAACGGCTGACGATATACGCGGTCGATAATTTCGGGAGGTGTCAGGCCGGTTTTTTTCATAAACTTTTCTTTCAATTCCGGTGTCATCTGGTTTTTCAGAATGTCGCCTATCAGAAGTTTTCCTAATACAGCACCACTACCTTCGTCTCCCAAAATGAATCCTAACGGGGAAACATTGTTCACAATCTTTTCGCCGTCATAGAAACAGGAGTTCGAACCGGTTCCTAAAATACAGGCGATGCCCGGTTTGTGTCCACACAAACTACGGGTGACAGCCAGCATATCCGTATTGACTTCAATGCCATTCTTGACGTTCAGATGGAGAGAGAGTGCATTGTGCATCATTGGCACCTTGTCCGGCACACACCCTGCTCCATAAAAGTAAACAGCGTCGAGCGCATTGGTTTCCAGGTGGGGGAGTAGTGCAGTAGCTATCTCATTCCCTATTTCTTCCTCTGATTGAAAGAAAGGATTCATACCTTTCGTTACTATCTGTCGGACGAGTTGTCCTTGTCCTACAACGCACCAATCGGTCTTTGTAGAACCACTATCTGCTATTAATATCATATCTTTATATATATTTTTTTCTTATACAATAGGTAACCGATGCTCCAGTTGAGTATCACAAATAGAAGGGCGAATGCTAATGAGCCGGGGTAATCGCCCAATAGAGGCTGAAGAATACCGCTATAGATGTAACCATGCAGGCTGGTTGTTGCTCCATCCAGTGTAACTCGTATGCTGCCCAATAAGATAGAAAGTACAGCTGCCAGTACATAGATAAAGAGTGGATTTACGCCAAACGATTCAAAGAACCGGCTCCACGATTTATAGCCTTTTACATCGATAATCCAAATAAGTAATGCCAGGAAACTGGAACCCAGTCCGCAAGTGACAATGGCGAAGGTAGGCGACCATATTTTCTTATTGATCGGACAGCCGTAGCTGAGCAGGAATCCTAAAAAAGTAAGAATTGTTCCGATAAGGAACAGGCGTTCGAGCTTTTCGTTGATGTCCTTTACTTCCATTAGCAGTTTGCCAACGCAGAAACCTATCAGCACGTGTGCAATGGCCGGGATAGTACTTAACAGTCCTTCGGGATCAATACCGTTATCCTTGTACATATGTGCTTCACCAAGCACAGCACGGTCAACGACGGAAAGTATGTTCGTGTCGTTATATTCGAACCCATTACCAGTGATAAGCAGGATAAAATAACCTGCCAACAAAGTTACAATCAGATAGGGGATATATTTGTGCTTCATCGTTAAAGCGATGATAGCAGTTGCGCCATAGCACAGTGCTAAGCGCTGCATCACTCCTAAAATACGAATATGATCGAAGGTCCAGACTGATTGCCCAAGCCGTGATAAAAAAGAGATTTCTTCACCGGAAAGAGAATTCCAGGTGCGGCAAAACATAGAGAACCAGGCAATACCCAGACCAATGGCAAAGATGACGATGGTGCGTTTAAGAATCTTCAGGGCGGCTGAGTGACTGAATTCAAAGTTATACTTCCGCAGGGAAATGTAAGTAGATATTCCCATGATAAACATGAAAAAAGGGAATACAAGATCGGTTGGTGTTAAACCATTCCACTTAGCGTGTCCTAACGGGGCGTAGACGTATGACCACGAACCGGGGTTGTTCACCATAATCATTCCCGCTATGGTGATACCTCTTAATATGTCGAGGGCTAAGAGGCGTTTGCTGGTTGTTTTATTCATTTCTAATGGCTTTATGTGTTAAGTTTATATTTGGGGTTAACGGGCTTTAGTACATTCGTCTACCAGATAGGCGATAGATACATAGGCAATACCTGTGTTGGTAGCCAGGCCAATTTCGCAGGTACGACTATTGGAATATCCGGTTTGTATTCCCGCCTTTTCCAATTGCGGACGCAACTTGCGTAAAGCATAACTGTTGACTTCCGGGTGGGTGAAACCTTTGTCTCCGGCAAAACCGCAACAACCTACCTCTTCGGGTATGACGACTTGTGTGGAACAGAGCCGTGCCAGGGAAAGCAGGGTGTCTGCCAATCCCATTCTACGCATAGAGCAAGTGATATGAACAGCTACCGGACGGTTGATGGGGGTGAATTCCAGTTTATCACGTAAAAAGACATAGATGAATTCTGCTGGTTCATACAACTTCATTTTCTTTATGGTTTCACGCATACGGTGAAGGCAAGGGCTCTGGTCGCACAATACCGGATATTTTCCATTTTCGGAAGCCTCCCATAAAGAAGCTTCCAGCTCTGCTGATTTTCGGTCGGCAATATCCGGCATGCCTTTGCTCTCCCAAATCGTACCGCAACACAGTTTCTCCATATCTTTAGGAAAGATGACTTCGTAACCCGCTTTTTGCAGGAGGGATAACATCTTATCTACGAGAGGTTGGCTTTCACGTGATTTACCGGGTAACCCCATTGTCTGGTTGATACAACTGGGAAAATAAACAACCTTATTTAATTGAAAATTGAAAGTTGAAAATTGAAAATTAGCTGCGCTATCGCCCTGCATATTCTTTCCCTTCTCCATTCTCCCCTCTCCCTTCTCCCTTCTCTTATAGCTTTTAGGCATAGCCGGAGTCCATTGTGGGACACCCAAGACATTGTGCATCCCTTTGGTGAGGGAAGTCATAGCAGAAGTTCCTAATACGGAATGGGCTGCATTTGCGAGGGTTAACATCGGACGCAGACAGCTTTTTATACCGGCAAAATGATTGGCGGCAAAGTTTCCTACAGAGTAGCCAAAGCTATTTTGCGGAAGCTCTTCCTGACGGATGTCGTGCGTCAGGTCACCTGTGTTGATACCCATAGGACAGGACATTGAACAAAGGCCGTCTCCGGCGCAAGTCTGGTTCCCGGGGTAGCGGTATTGTTTTTGTAGAGTGGCGAGGCGTTCGGGATCATTACCGTTTTGTTTCAGCCTGGATATCTCACGGCGTAATACAATGCGTTGACGTGAAGAAAGGGTAAAACCACAAGTCAGGCAATTGACTTCACAAAAACCACACTCGATGCATTTGTCTACATGTGGATTCGTGAGTGGTAACGGCTTGAAGTTTTTGATATGGCACAGCGGGTCATCATTAAAGATAACACCGGGGTTTAGCAGATTTTGCGGATCGAAAAGCGTTTTTATCGCTTTCATAATCTCATAAGCTTTTTCACCCCATTCGTATTTTACGAACGGTGCCATATTACGTCCCGTACCGTGTTCGGCCTTTAGTGAACCGTCGTATTTATCCACCACTAATGTTTTGACATCATTCATTAGTTCTTCGTAGCGTTTTACTTCGGCATCGGTACTGAAAGACTGATTAATGATGAAATGATAGTTACCTTCGAGGGCATGTCCGTAAATACAGGCGTCATCATATCCATGGCGTGCAATGAGTTGCTGCAACTCAGCTGTTGCCTCGGGTAAGTCTTCTATGTGGAAGGCTACGTCCTCGATGAGGCAGGTTGTTCCCGGTTGACGGGTTCCTCCCACAGAGGGGAAGATCCCCGAACGAATGGCCCAGTATTTGGAGTATTCTTCCGGTTTATCTGTAAAACGAACCGGTATATAAGTATTGAAGGATGCTAAAGTCTCTTCTATGGCAGTTATGTTTTGAGCAAGTTCTTCTTTGCTATGTGCTTTAGTTTCTGTAAGTACAGCTGTTAGTCCCTCACCAGTCGAATCGTTGACGGATGCCAGAGATTTCCAATCAAGCAGTTCGGCACCTTTCACAATCCATTCACCTTTTTCGTTGGTGAGTTTCTTCATTGCCACCACCGCCCGGCATGCTTCTTTGATGTCGCTGAAATAGAGCATTGCACTGGCTTTGTGAGGATAATCATACTCCGTTTTCATAGTTACCTCTGAGAGGAAAGCCAATGTACCTTCCGAACCTACCATTAAATGTGTGATAATATCAAACGGGTCATCGAAGGCGATGAACGGTAGTAGATTTAATCCGGTGACGTTTTTAATAGAGTATTTGTAACGAATGCGTGCGCTCAACTCTTCATCTGTACGAATCAGGTCGCGTAGTGTCTGAATTTGTGTAATGAATCCGGTATGTCTCAACAGGAACTCTTGTTTGCTGATATCACTGCCAGTATCCAGTATCGTTCCGTCCACAAATACAATACGTGCCGACAATAACATTTTGTCACTATTGGCATGTGTACCACAATTCATACCCGAAGCATTGTTCATTACGATACCGCCGACCATGGCACTTTTTACAGAGGCCGGGTCGGGAGCAAACTTACGTCCGAAGGGCTGTAACAGTTCATTAACACGTTGTCCGATAATACCGGGCTGGAGGGTTATTTGTTCGTAATCGGAGGAAATACTGTATTTCTCCCAGTGTTTTCCTGCCACTATAAGGATAGAGTCACTGATGGCTTGCCCTGATAAACTGGTCCCCGCTGCACGGAAAGTTACCGGCAACAGATGACGGGTTGCCGCACATAATAAATCCGAAACCTCCTGCTCATTGGCGGAGCGGATTACAATTTGGGGAATGAGGCGATAAAAACCTGCATCCGTTCCCCATGCCAACCGGCGAAGTTCGTCAGTATAAATTCTTTCTTGCGGGATGAATTGTGAAATCTCCTGCAAAAATGCCAAGTGCTTACTTCCTTTATTCATTTCTACTTGTATAAATAATATTTCTTTGACAGTTGGCGGAAACTATCCACGTCTTTATACCAATAGTCGCGGATGTCTTCCCAGCGATTACGTTTACTGAACCGTTCGCGTATTTCGTTTGAACCACTTACTTTATCAAACATGTCAAAACGTCCTTTATCTGCATGGTCAAATATAGCATATTCCGGATAGAGAGTGGCTATTTCCTGCATGACAAGGAATTGTATCTCACTCAACACAGCTTTCCGATAGTCCATGATATGCACTTGTACGCCTTGCAGATGTTCGCCTTTGCCTACAGAATAGAACGGTTTAAGATGTATCGGGCGGAAGATGACTCCGGGCAACTGCAACTTATTCAGATTATCTGCCAGTTCTTCAGCTTTCACCCAAGGAGCAGCAAACATCTGAAACGGAATAGTATAGCCCACTCCGATAGACATATAACCGAGTTCTCCAAGTATTCCCGATACAGGATAGAAGAAGGCAGAGTGCGGATGCGGGATGTGCGGAGAGGAAGGAATCCATTGTAAACCTGTTTGAACATAATCCATTTTACGTTTCCAGCCTTTCATTTTCACCACGTGCAGGTTGCACTGCTTGCCTAACATCTTTTCACCGTTCAGCATCAGGGCCAACTCACCACAAGTGAGTCCGTAAAGGTACGGAATCTTAAATTGACTAACAAAAGAAATGTATCCCTCTTCTGTCAGGTTACCTTCAATTTTTTCCCCTCCTACCGGATTGGGGCGGTCAAGTACGATAAATTCCTTTCCATTTTCGGCAGCAGCTTCCATAGCTACCCCCATAGTACTGATATAGGTGAAAGAGCGGCAGCCGATATCCTGTATGTCGTATACAAGCACGTCGATGTCTTTCAGCATTTCCGGAGTGGGTTTGCGTGTTTTCCCATAAAGAGAATAGACGGGCAGTCCGGTAGAGGAATCGGCTGAATTATCGACTTTATCTCCGGCATGGACATCGCCCCGTACACCATGTTCGGGGCCATATAATGCTACCAGATTCACATTGGGGGCTTCGTGAAGAATGTCAATCGTAGATTTCAGCTGGTTGTCTACACCGGTAGGATTGGTGATCAGTCCCACACGTTTACCTTCGAGGCATTTGAAGTTCTGTTCTTTCAGAACTTCAATGCCCGTCTTAATTTTGATTTTCTGTGCCTGTGTGGTGAGGGCCAGCAGGCAACAAGTGCTAAGAATAATAAATCGAAATTTGTTCATAAGTTTTTCTGTTTCGAATCGTTATTGTTTTTCGGGGGTTTCTGTTTCTGTAACTTCTTCTTTTTTACCGTAATTAGGGTCAATCTTTATAAATGCGCAAACAGCAATGGTTGCTGCACAACAAATCATTACCCAGATAAAGAATTTCTCGTAACCGATATGTTCCTGTAACCAACCGGCCATCATGCCTGGTAACATCATACCCAGTGCCATGAAAGCAGTACAAATGGCATAATGTGCCGTCTTGTGTTCGCCGTCCGAATAATAAATCAGGTAAAGCATATAGGCTGTAAATCCAAATCCATAACCAAACTGCTCTATAAATACACAAATGTTAATGGTAAGAAGGTCTTGTGGTTGGAAATATCCGAGATAGACAAATGTAATACAAGTTAGGGAGATGCTCCATGCCATGGGCCATAGCCATTTCTGTAATCCTCCTTTGGCTGCACAGATTCCTCCAATGATTCCTCCGAGGGTAAGTCCGATAATACCGATAGTACCATATACCCAACCCACTTCGGCCGTGCTCAATCCTAAACCTCCTTTTTCAATAGGGTCCAGCAAAAAAGGATTGATGAGTTTTACTAATTGGGCTTCAGGCAAACGGTAGAATAACATAAAGAGTATGGCAACACCTGCTTGTGGCTTTTTAAAGAAAGAAGTAAAAGTTGCAAAGAACTCTTTGAATATATTACTTGCCGTGACATTGCCTACTGCTGGTTTATCAGCGGAAGGATGTGGAAGGATATAGCTGTGATACAAATAGAATGCAATAAATAATCCCGCAAGAATATAAAATGTGATACTCCATGCCATGGCTATAGTAGAAGTCCGTTTTTCCAGTTCTCCTGCCAGTACAACCAGAAGTCCCTGCCCTGCTATAGTGGCAATGCGATAAAAAGTGCTTCGTATTCCGACATACATGGCCTGGTCTCGCACGCTTAAAGCCAGCATATAAAATCCGTCGGCAGCTATGTCGTGTGTTGCCGAGCTGAAAGCCACTAACCAGAATATAGCGAGAGTTATCTGAAAGAAATTAGGCATGGGAATAGTAAAGGCTATTCCGGCCAGTCCGGCTCCTACGAGAATCTGCATGGTCACTACCCACCAACGTTTTGTTTTTAATAAGTCAATAAAGGGGCTCCAGAAAGGTTTGATTACCCAGGGAAGGTATAGCCAACTGGTATATAGAGCAATATCTGTATTAGAGATACCTAACTTTTTGTACATAATAACTGAGATAGTCATTACGGCTACATAAGGCAGTCCTTGTGCAAAATAAAGTGTTGGTATCCATGCCCACGGTGATAGTTTCTTATTTTTCATAATGATTGTTTTAATATCGTTTTTCAATAGCAGCTCCAATATAATAATGTAGCAGAATTGTGTCATAAGTATATCCCTGCTCACCCATTACTGCGGCACCAATCTGACAAAGACCTACACCATGCCCCCAGCCGGCACCGGTGAGAATGAATTTGCCCGGAATAGTATCTTTTATATCTGTTTTATCAATGACAAATGCCGAACTGTACAGATGAGAAGGTGACAATGTCCTTCTGATTTCAAGCTCCTTGCCAATGGTCATTGTTTTCTTTGTACCAATGATTTTAAGTTTTACGATTCGGGCAGACGTTCCGCGTTCTACAGGAATTAAGTCGATTATCTGTCCATAATCAATACCGGAACGTTTGAAGATAAGTGCCGCTAATTCCTCTTGCGTGTATTCTACTTTCCAGCGATAAAAATCAGTAGTTTCCTGATCGTAATTGTTTAGCACCTGGCTGAGTATCTTATTTTCTGTCGTATTACAGAAAGCTTCCGGAGAGTTTCGTATCCACTTTTCTGCTTCTGCTTCCATGCGAAGATCGGGTAGGAGAGCCGTTGTCTTGCTATCCCGTTGTTTGACGAGATAAGGATGTTTCACATCTTCCCAGCAATATTGGAACTCTTCGAAAGCGCCTCCGCAGCATTTAGAGAAGCGGGCATCGCAAATTTGTCCGTTATAGGTCAGCACTTGTCCGCGGGTAGCATGAATGGCTTCCTTCACGATTTCGGTAGATGCACGGGTGATTCCCTGATAACGCTGGCAATGATCGTCGGCACACACATCAAAGTGAGTATGGTCTTCCTGATCGTACCACTTTATTAGTTGACAGTTGACAGTGGACAATTGACAGTTGGCTGCGCTATCATGCTGCATAGTAACTGTCAATTGTCTACTGTCCACTGTCAATTGTCCACTGTCAATTGTCAACTTATTAAGTAGCCAGCTGCGTGAAATCACTGCATGTGCTTTCAGTAATTCCAGAGAAGCGTTGGCACTCATTTCCGAGGAGATGACACTGACTAAATAATCCTCTACGTTTACGCGGTTGATACCGGTGAGGGTATTGTTTTCTATGATAATTTTCAGGGCTCCCTGGAAACGTTGGTTTTCTTTTCGTTCCCAGTGAAAATTGATACCGATGGTGACATCCTGCAATTCGAAAGAGTCTGTAGCCTCGTACAGAGGTTCAAACAGTAGTTCTTCATAATGATGGTTTCTCCAAAGAATTTTTCCATCATCGAAAAGAGCGGTTTGTTTCCCACTTACTTCTGCACCGTTCATGCGATAGGTATTCAACAGAGTGAATTCTATCTTTTGTCCGGACAGGATACCTACATGTACTTTAGGCTCTTTCATAACTGTTCTTTTATGCGTTGTCTTAATTTGTAAAATTCGTCTGTACTGAGGCAGACTTCTCCGAGGATTGCCGCAATATCCGTTGCCGTTAGTTTCTCAAAATCTTTTTCCAGTGGGGTGATGAATACTCCTCCCATATCTACGGATGCCGGACTGATAAGAATATTGGCATCTCCTTCGGCTGTGTAGCAGGAAGGACGGTGTTTGGAACGCGGGAAAATACAGACTACCCATTGTCCGCCTTCAACCCAGGTAAGCAGATTCATCATTGGCTCTTCCTCACCCGGTTTCTGTTCCATGGCGTTGTATACTACATTGAATAGGATGATGGCATCTTCCCGGTTGGTTGCTTCCAGGACCAATGTATTACGGGGGGCATCGTTCAGATAAGATAGTGTAGCCGTTTGGTAAGTCACAATTTTGCCGGCCTTCTTGTTTTTCCACTCTTGTTCAAGAGGGAGAAAACCTTTGTTTCCTGCCTGGAAGTGTACATGGTCGGGGGCGGATGCTCCGCATTTGGGACCGTTGTAGAAAACTACATAGTCCTGAGCATAAGTTGCTAAGTCCAGCATGTCGCCAAAGCGATTTTTAATACGTTGGTCTACATGCTCTAAAGCCGGTACAGTCAGATGTTTCGGAAAGATAGGAAACGGATTGACCAGTATTTGGTAATTCTCTTTGAACGGAAGCCCTCTTTGCACAGCCGGCAGATTGGCGGGACAAAGGAAGCATTTTCGTTCCTGTATAGACTTTGTATCCACTTTAGCTGCCGAAGAAACGATACGTGCAGGATTAAACTGTACTTTATAGTGCGTACCGTTCACATCCAGTTCTTTTACTTTGACCCGGCTTAGAGCTGTATAATTGTTTTTTGCCAGCTCCCATGAAGAGAGCTGGTCACTGAACAATTTTTCTATTTTTAATTTTGTATCCATCCCTATTATTACATTTGACGACGATTCATTGCTATACGGGCTTGTAATTCCCAGGTACGAATACGGTCTTTATACAAATTGTGCCCGTTCATTTTCACTACATCCAGTGCTGCATCCGAGTTGTCATCCCAACGGCGACACAGATAGACTACATCGTACACACGTCCTATCTGGTATTGGCGGGAGAAGTTCAATCCTAAGGCATAATCTTCCCCATAACTGGTGTTAGGAACTTTGATTTCGCGTAATACCGGGGTATAGAATGCGCGTGGAGCACCTAAACCGTTGATGCGTAAAGCATTGTTACGTCCGTTCTCGGGAGTCCATTCTTTATGGTCGATAATGCCCGGGGCGATCATATTCATATTGAAGTCCGTCATCATGTATGTACCTACCACCATTGCACAATTCTGTTCATAGAATGCCTGCACCATTGTTGTCAGGGTATTTTCATCTTTATACACATCGTCGCTGTCCAGTTGTACGGCAAACTTGCCACATTTCTCATGATGTACACCCAAATTCCAGCAACCGCCTATACCCAAATCATTCCGTTCGGGGACGATGTGGATGAGGTGCTCGTCGGAGGTAAATTCACGAATAGCATCTGTCGTTCCGTCGGTAGAGTGATTGTCGATGATGATGAGGTTGAATTTGAAATCTGTTTTTTGATTTAATACCGATCGTATGGCATCTTTAATCGTACGGATACGGTTGCGTACCGGGATAATGACAGAAGCTTCATATTCAAAATTACCGGCACTGAATTCGATTTTTTTGAATTCGGGAGCCAGATAGCCACCTATCTCTTTCAGATGTTCTGTGCAGGCTTGTTCCATCTCTATTTGTAGTCCCCGGTTTTTAGGGTCTACATAGTCGAATATTTTTTCACCACTTTTGCGGGTATCGTTTTCCACTTCGGAGTACAGGTATTCGTTAATGTGAACCAGTGCTTCTTTTTGTGACAATTTCAAGCGTAGATCATACAGTCCGGCAAACTGATAATCAGCTTTCATACGACTCACTGCTTCTTTCAATGCACTGGCTTTGTATAGTAACACCGAACCGAAGTTGAAATCATCACGGAGGCTTCCCGGCTGATAATCTATTACCGGTGCATTCTTTTGAACACCTTCCGCCACCTGATAATGATCGGCATACACCATACCTGCGTTGCTGTCTTCGGCAATATGGATCATACGTTCGAAGGCGAACATACCTGGTGACAGTGTTGTATATTTGGTATAAAGCAGGGTATAGTCCGCATCGGAGTGTGCAGCAACAGCGCGCATTGCTGCACTGGAGTTAAGTGCAGATACGGTTAATATGTCACAACCCGGAAGGGGAGTGGCTGTCGTTTCTGTTGTGAGCAGATAGATTTTCTTTATCAGATCGGAGCTTTGTAAGCTCAGAACTGTTTTTTCAGCTTGCGCTGCATTTGCAAAAGGGATAAAGCAATTGATTGTAGTTTTCATATCTTAGTTCTTTATTATTGTTTTTATTCTTTCCATTCCAATAATCCGGTTTCGCCTCCGGTTGCGGTGAATAACACCTGGTGGCGGTTGATAGGAACAACCGTACTGATAAGCGAGTTGCCTGTTTTATGCTTCCATAATATCTTGCCTGTCAGTGGTTCCAATGCAAAGATAAGTCCTCCTTTGGTGCTGCCAAACATCACTCCGTCTTTTTCTACTTGCATGGAAGGGGCATGCTCATAGCCAAAACCGACGTTGGAACTCCACAGTTGATCCGGTTTATCGCCTTTCGTTGAAAAACAGACAATGCTGTCATTCATTGTTTTACTGTATATCCGTTCTTTATCGGCAGATAGACCGATTGTTTCGCGTACGGTGGACTGGAAAGTACGCCATACGGTTTCTCCGGTTTCCAGATCAATGGCGGTCATGGCACGTTGAGGATCGGTAATGAAAACTTTGCCATTTGCTGCTACCGGCCATACTGCCGCAGGAGAGAAGTGCATGCGGGTCAGTCCGCCCGTCCATTTCCATAACTCTTTACCTTCTTTTTTACTCAAAGCATAGAGCGTATTGTCCCATGCACCAAAGATCACTTTGTCACCTTCAACGAGCGGACGGGTTTCTATATAGCCTTTTACGCCTGTATATGCCCATATGAGTTTCCCGGTCCTGATGTCAATGGCACGGAAGGTATGATCACTGGCACCTATGTAGGCTATTCCGTTGTCTATCGTTACAGCTCCCAACACCGGTTCTCCGGCTTCTATTTTCCAGAGTAATGTTCCGTCTTCGGCATTCAAACCATAAATATGTTTATCTGCAGAGCCAAATACAACGATACCATCGGCTGCGGCAGGAGTACCAACAATACGGTTGCCGGAGCGGAAACTCCAGAGCTTTTTCCCTTTTTTCAGGCTGTAGGCGGTTAAGATGCCCATGTCGTCACCAACGAAAACCTGTTCTTTCTCTATGGCCGGTGAGCAATAGATACCCACCCCCGTTTGTACGAGCCATTTTTCTTTTACCTGTGGATATTCTTTGTTGACAGAGAAATCGGGATATTTGTCTGTTGCTCCTTTCGCATTGTAGTATGGTTTTGTTAAGGAGAGTGCGCACCACTTTTTAGGTTGTTCACCAATTTTCTGTTCATAAACGAATACAGAATCGGGAGTTATCTCATAGACACTGTATCCGCCTACCGGATCTTTCCCCCGCAGATTGGAACGGTTGATAATTCCCGGAATACCGTCATAAGAGAAAAACTGATTTTTGTGATAATGCCCACCCATGAACGCACGGATGTTAAAGGGGCGCACTGCATCAGTTACGTCATACCAATTGTCCACATCTCCTTTTAACAGCGGATAGTGGGTAACCAGAAATACAGGCTTTTCTTTTCCTGCCTTTTTCAGTTCGTCTTTCAACCATGTAATGTCCTGAGGCACTACATGGCCGTCTGCCATGCGCATTAACGGGCCGGAGTTGAATCCTAAAAAGAGAAAGCCTTTGTGCTCAAATTTAAAACGCTCTCCGCCAAAGATATGTCCGAAGTCGGTCACACCGCTTTCACTCCATTTTGTTTCATGGTTTCCGGGAATGATGTAATATTTCACCTTTAGTTGCCCGAGAGCTGTTTTTACTTTTTTCATAGAGGCACGATCTCCTTCTTCGGTTATATCTCCGGTTACCAGTACAAAATCAATTCCTTGTGTCTTGTTCACCTGATTGATGGAGTTCTGGAGATCTTCAAAGGCTGTTCCCTTATTCGTGACATGAATATCTGTGAGAAGAGCGAAACGAAAATGCTCTCCTGCCTGCGCCTGAATTGTAGTGTACACTACAAATAGGAATGCGATACAGGTATATACTTTTCTGTTCATCTGAGTGTGTTTTTTGTTTTGGATTAAAATAATTTGTTATTTGCTCTTTTTTATGAGCAGGCAGAGTCCGATAAAAGTAAATAGTGCATTGAATATTAGCAATTCATAGCTGAACTGATACCCGTTGAACCATCTTTCTGAGTTTTTCTGTAATATGAAGCATAGGATGGGGGAGGCAATGGCTACCCAGGGAATATACTTGTCGCGAACCTGCTTTTTGGTGAAAATGCCAAAGGCGAAAAGTCCCAGGATGGGGCCGTAAGTATAGCTGGCAAGAATATAAACGGCATCAATCACGCTTGTGTTATTCAACAGATTGAATACAAAGATAACAACCCCCATCGTTATTGCCATACCGATGTGCACACGTTTACGTATCTTTACCAGTTCATTTTCCGCTTTATTTTTAGCGCCTAATATATCTACTGTAAATGAGGTAGTCAGGGCGGTCAGTGCCGAACCGGCTGCAGAATAGGCTGCTGAAATCAGACCGATGATAAACAGAACTCCTACGATGGCAGGAAAATAGTCACCGGTAGCTATCATCGGGAATAACTCATCACTTTTCTCCGGATTTTCAATGCCTTGCCGGGCTGTGAATATATAGAGCAATACTCCCAACATAAGGAATAGTAAGATGACGAAGAATTGAGAGATACCACTGGTGATCATGTTTTTTTGTGAATCTTTGAAATTCTTGCAGCTTAGGTTTCGCTGCATCATGTCCTGATCCAGTCCTGTCATGGCAATCATGGTGAATACTCCTGCCAAAAATTGCTTGAAGAAATAACGTTTGTCGTTCACGTCATCAAAGAAAAACATGCGTGAGAAGTCATTTTCGGATATAGTAGCAATCATACTTCCGAAACCCAGGTTAAGATCGGAAGCAATGTAATATATACATAGTACTACAGATACTACCAGACAAAATGTTTTTAATGAATCTGTCCATATTAATGACTTTACTCCTCCACGGAAAGTATAGAGCCAAACAAGAGCTACGGTGATAATCACGTTCAGTATGAACGGGAGATGGAAAGGCTCAAAAACAAGTAGTTGTAGTGTGAGGCAAACAAGGAATAATCTTACGGCTGCTCCCAGCATTTTTGAAATAAAAAAGAACCATGCACCTGTCTTATAAGAAGAAATTCCAAATCGGTTTTCAAGATACTCATAGATGGATACTAAATTCATCCGGTAGAAAAGCGGTATCAAAACAAAAGCTATAATAATTTGTCCTGCAACAAAACCAAGTACCATCTGTAAATAAGAGAATCCGCTTGCAGCAACCATACCCGGTACCGACACAAATGTAACTCCTGATATACTCGAACCAATCATGGCAAATGCTACTACATACCAGGTTGATTTACGATTCCCTACAAAGAAACCTTCATTATCGGCTTTTCTGCCTGCAATGTATGAGATTGTGAACAGGATAACGAAATAGGCTGCAATAGTAATTAAGATGGCAATTGGACTCATGGGGCAATTTACATTTTTATAGTTTAACAATTTAAGATAAAAAACAGAGAGAAACGGCTATTCTTCATATAAAAGGTAAGGTCTGCGTTGTACTTTAAACTTTTCTACGTCCTCTTTCCACATTGCTTTTATCTCATCGGCATCTTTTCCTTGTTCGATCATTTTGCGGACATAATCCGTACCTATCAGTCGTTCAAAGAATGGGCGGAAAAAGTAATCATCCATATTCAGGTTTCGGTAAGCGTCAATAAGGTAGCTCAAATCTACTCCTTTTTTTCTTATTTCTTCCTCACTTAACGCGCTTAAATTCACACCGTGGCAAAGCCTGCCAAGTTGGGGAGGGTTTTTGGCTCCTGATGTGCTTTGTGGCGTAAAGCTATAATTGTATCCTGTCATATTGGGGTGACCGTATACCTGAAAAGGCAGTTGTGTTCCTCTTCCTAAACTGACGGGAGTTGCTTCAAAATAGCAAATAGACGGGTAGAGGTATACTGCTTTCATATTGGGTAGGTTAGGAGAGGGAAGGATAGGCAGCTGATACATTGTCTGGTGGGTGTAGTTTTTGCATTTTATTACTGTAACGTCACAGATACGGGAAGCCGGCAACCAGCGTTCACCATTAACCATGAGTGCTAATTCTCCCAAAGTCATCCCATGTACTACCGGGATAGGAAGCCAGCCAACTCCCGATTTATATTTCATATCTAAAATAGGGCCGTCTACATAATGCCCGTTTGGATTGGGACGGTCCAGAATCAGCATTTTACGGTTATACTCCGCGCAGGCATCCATCAGGCGTACCATAGAGGCATAATACGTATAAAATCGTAAACCTACGTCTTGTATATCGACTATCAGCAAATCGAATTTGCGCATGGAATCCTCACTGGGTTTACCCAATTGGCCATCATATAACGATAGAATAGGTACCCCTGTTTTTTGATCTACCGAACTTGAAACATGCTCTCCTGCATCTACATTACCACGGAAACCGTGCTCCGGAGAGAAAATTGCAACTACATTAATCTTATTCTCTAATAATACATCCAGCAGGTGCTTATTTCCCACCATACCGGTGTGATTTGAAAAAATAGCAATTCTCTTATTCTTTAATATAGGTAAATAGTCATTCGTTTGTTCTGCACCTACAATCACCCGGCTTTGTTTTGCCTGGCAGTGGAGAGTGATGAACGCTAAAATGACTATAAATAGAATCTTTTTCATAATATATTATATAAGGGAGAGTTCTTTATCTGCAAAGATAATATATGTTTTAATATTAGAAACATATATTTTTATATTTTTGGAATTATAATCAATAATTTGCAAATTGATAATCTTGCGTTTTAAAGCATATTTTAGTAGAATGTAAACATATTTATTGGATGGAGCAATGGAATGAGAAGGTTGTATTTTATCTCTGTACTTTGTTGAATATAGGACGATTACAAGAATGTACACTTTTATATGATAGGAGTGTACATTAATATATTGCGAAAGTGTACATTCTTGTGGTTCTTCTTCAATTTAGTTGAAAAAGACATGTTCCATCACCATCTTAATTCTTAGCAACTCTAATCCTGCCCTTCCATACATAGTTCGCTTCACTGCCTTTAGTTTGTTAACAAAGCCCTCGGTAATCCCATTGGTAATGTTATACTTGATTGTATTTTTGACGGCTTTATAATCTTTCCTTATTCCCAGTATAAATGTTTTAAGCGTTTGTATCTCTGTATTCCAATATTTTTTCATCCATCTTATTAGATCATATGTTTCTGTGCCTGTAATAATACAATAAAAGGATTTGGCTGCTTCATGCATTTGTCTAAACCAATCAAATTGATACAATGTCTCAATCAGTTCTTCTTCCGACTTATTCATATTTCCTTGATAGATTGATTTGGCAGTGATAGTAGATATCCGCTTGAGAGGTAATATCCTTGCCCTTTCGTCGGTCTGTTTCACTCTTCGGTTGGGTTTGAAATATTTGGATCTAAATCCCCTGTGTCCATCACTCAAGTATCTGTAGTGGGCATAGAATGGGGCCAGACTTCCTTTGAAGCCCATGTTGCAAATCTGGGCATAAAGGGTACTCAGGGGTGTTCCATTTGCAACCCCGTCTTCAATGTGCTTGTCATACAAATGGTAATCGGTCCTGGCTTTGCTGTTTCGCGGAGCAAGTTCTTGCATTCTGCAGAATTTGAGTGCAGTCGGGCGGGCTATTCCCAACTTTTTAGAAATGGCAAAGGGGTTGAATCCCTTGAGCTGCAGTTCTTTCACCTCTTTAAACTTTGTCATGCGGGAGTCTGCTTTCGCTTTCTTTGGAGGTATATGGATCATGGCAGTCTGTTTTGGCTGTAAAAGGCAATCGTCCATGGATTCTTTCTCCCTGATTTTATTGCAGTATGCTGCATAATGCCCGCTTAGGAGCTTGTCCATACATTCGTGTATGTTTTTAATAAGATGGAATTTGTCTGCAACCTCCACAACATGCCGTCCGGTAGACGCAATGGCCGAACTATAACCGGTAGCCCTGTCTCTGCTGACGACATTTACACATGGGTGTTCTTCCATCCATTCGAGGAAACTTTTCGCTTCACGGTCACCCAACAAATCAACCGGATACTTATTTAATAAATCGATAACGATGCTGCCATATGACACGCCTTTGCGCCAAGCCCAATCGTCAACTCCAACTTGTTCAATCTCCTTGTTATCAGGAGGGCAGAGCTGATGTAGGCAACGCAGTATTGTTGATGAACTTAGATCTACGCCACAATACGAAAGTAGTTTACTGATGGTTCGGGAAGACATCATAAGACCATTACGAATGACAGTTAACTCTAATCGGCGTGTACGCCTGCGGTAGCGGAAGACTTCATTGCCGGGTTGTTCGGCAAATGTCTTTGGGGGGCAATCTGCATTTTTGCAGAAGAACTTGCGCGATTCCAAGATCAAAACAACCTTCTTGCCAAGTATGGACAAATCATTTATTGTTCTAGTGTATCGACTATGAACGTGATGACTTTCACCCCCACAATAAGGGCATACCGCACTCCGCTTTGAACCTTTGGCATATAGAACTATCGTATTACCTTCATACCCTACATCTTCAATGGAAAGGTCGGATGATTCGTAAATAAAAGAAAAACTATTGTCTTTATGGAATAGGGTTGAACACAAGCCATTGTTTAATGAGCTTTTTATCGTAACTTTGTTACCGTTAGGTTTATCGGGCATTCCTTGATTCTTTGTGTTTGGCGATATAAAGATAACAAAAATGCCGGAAAACCTAACTCTTTTAGGAGATCAGTTATTATCAGTGAACAGAACATTAAACTGATAAAAGAATGAGCGTTGATGATTTTGAATCCCATAGAGCCTACTTTGCAAAAGTGACTTATCAAACACGGTTCAACTAAATTGAAGAAGAACCATTCTTGTGTGTATAAAGTGTACACTTTTATTTTAGAGGAATTAGTTTAAAATAAATGCTTGTTATGGTGGATGATAATTTATTACAATGAAATGAATCCTCTTCTTGGGTGTTTATGGAAAAATGTAATGTCTTATAAATTTTCGGACTGTTTGTCGTAGAGAAAACGTTCGAAACTCTACGAGGAATTGAGTGTTTCTCGTAGAGTTTTGAGTCGTTCCTCGTAGAGGGAAAAACGCAATGCTTAACTGTTTGATAATCAATTGATTGTATTTTGTTATTTTTGTTGTTATATTTCTTTGTTTTTCATTCCCTCTTTTAACCTTTTATGTGTTTTTCTGTTTTGAAAAATAATTATAAATATTTGCCTCAAATTTTATATGCCATTTATCTGAATAAATAAAAAGTGGTTTAAAGATATATTCATTAGGGTAAAAATCGGAATGAATATAATAGATGAAGAATAATTGTGTTTGTAATTATTATTGTAATGTGATAAAAGGTGCATGTTTAACGAAATGTTAAAAAATGCACCTTTGTGTATGAAGTAAATCCTATATATGGGATAGCTTTTTCTCTTATCGTTTTCGTATTTATTTCATTAGGCTTCCATCCGGCAGAAAAATATCTCCATCGGTTCCGCTGACGTCAAAGAAACCTACGCCATGTTTTTGTGCCAGCCGTTTTGTAAGCTCGTACGCTTCTTCTGTTGTAGACCAACTGAAAGCGGCATAAATGACATTACGTCCTATGGCATAGTCTGTGAGGTGTGACTCTAAGTCTTCGTCCTCGTCCAGTTGTTCGTTAGTAGGAGCATCGGGTCCGTTCATGTTTGGGAATGTTTGTATCATTTCACGATACCATTTTTGTAGTGCGGGCGACGATACAGTAGGGTCATTATACCCGTGATCTTCGGTCCATTCTGTTTCTTTCTCATACCAATCAAGAAAATCCTTTTGTTTTGAGGGAGCTTTCTCCCTTTCAAATACCATTAAATCATAACTCATAATTTTTTCTCCTATATTTTATATTTGGGTGAATAGATTGTTTTTCTTTTGAGAGTATTAATTTTGTATTATATGGACTATGTGCTCTTGTTTTTCTGTTTGATTTGTAAATATAGACATTTTTCATGATTTATATAGCCCATATAACGTTTAAAATAATTTCATAAGTGAATTTAATTAATTTCATCCGGAAGATTCTCTTTAGAAACTGAATCTACATTTTCCTCATTCAATATTCTTTTGAAGTTCTCCACAAACTCCATGTAATATTTTAAAGCATTATTTTCAACCATTATAAAGTACCCATCTTCTCCAGCTAATCTTTTGGCACTTTCATAATCTTCTTTAGTAGGCCATTCGGACTTTTTCTTAATATGCTTTTCTATATGTTCTAATGCTTTCGCCTTTTCGTTATGTATATAATAT
>NZ_CATJGZ010000062.1:0-10655 GCF_949740115.1 Bacteroides sp. 41_26 | reverse complement strand
TGTTTCAGGATAATACCACCGTGCTCTTCGGTCCATGCCCAGGCATGTTTGAGAAATTCGTCACGGGTCAGATCCGTCTTTTTGATTCCTTCCGCTGCAAGTCTGTTTACCACCTTGGCTTCAGTTGCAATAGAGGCATGATCTGTTCCCGGTACCCAACAGGCATTTTTACCTTCCATACGGGCACGGCGAACAAGAATATCCTGAATGGTATTATTAAGCATGTGTCCCATGTGTAACACACCAGTGACGTTAGGAGGAGGAATGACGATGGTGTAAGGTTCACGACCATCGGGTTTTGAACTAAATAATTTGTGATCCAACCAATACTGGTACCACTTTCCCTCCACGTCAGCGGGATTGTACTTACTTGCTAATTCCATGTTATATTTCTATATGTTTAATTTATTGCGAATAATGGATGCAAAATTAATAATTTAAATTCAAATCTTACCACTCTCCGGCTGTTTCTGTACACGGAAAGAGAGTTTATAGCCTTCGTAAAGTGCTATTCCGTAAAATAGAGCAGTAGCAGAAACTATATTTTCGGCCATTACCGAGAATACTGCTTTAAAATCTGTTTCCGCCAGTGCCTCCATATAAGATAAACTATATTCTTTAGCTACATAGCCTATAATAGAAAAGAAATCTCCTAAAATGCAACTCAACAAAGCCAGAGCTGCTCCAATGATTCCGAAAACAGGACGCACTCCCTTTCCCCTGCGCATAGCCAATCCAACAATGAAACCGATACCAATAGCCATATAGCCAATCTGATAGCCAGTGGAAACAGAAACCAATCCCCAGGCAACAGCTCCTAAAAGACAAGCCCCCGTTCCCCACAATACCGCCTTCGGAAGATTTTCTTCTGCCAGTAGCTGCTCTCTGCTCAGCACTGCAGAAAATATTTCCGGATCCGGAGTGGGTGCTATCTTTTCCAATTCTTCATCTTTTTGAAAATTTTCACAAGCATCTTCAAAGTCCGGTAATGTTCCCGTACGTTTACAGACGAGTCCACGTCCCATCACGAAATCACGTGATACGCAATTGCGACAATAGCTTTCTATTCCCTCTGTATTAGCCATAATCAATGTGTGTGTTATTGATATATAAATTTGTTTATTAACAGAAATTTCGCAAATATAGAGGTAATTTTCTGCACGGCATTCAATTAATACATATTTTTGTCCTATAAAAGAAATTTGACTATGAAGCGAAAACAAAAGATACGCTATATCATTCTGGAAACTCTCCTGTTACTTATCTGGACCACTCAGCTTATTCCGGCGATGGGTGAGGGCTATGCCCGGTCCGTATACCCGGTTATTTCGTTTTGTCTGTCTTCGTTCTCACGTTTGTTTCCTTTTGCCATAGGCGATTTATTCATATTTCTCAGTATTACCGGTGTCATCCTCTATCCTATTTACGGACGGATAAAAAAATATCCCTGGAAAAAGATTTTATTACGTGACGGTGAATATCTTTTGTGGGTATATGTATGGTTTTACCTTGCATGGGGGCTGAATTATTCGCAAAAGAACTTTTACGAACGTACAAACATTCCCTATGTTGCCTATACCCCCGATAAATTCAAAGCATTTGTGGACGAATACATTGAACATCTGAATGATTCTTATGTCCCTGTTACAGAAATAAACAAGGATATTATCTGTCGGGAAGCAGTCAAAGGATACCGGCAAATCAGTGATACATTAGGCGTACATCTACCTCCATCTGATTCGCCCAAAGTAAAAACAATGCTATTCACTCCATTCATATCGATGGTTGGTGTGAGTGGCAGTATGGGACCTTTCTTTTGTGAATTCACGCTGAACGGCGATTTACTCCCTTCCCAGTATCCGGCAACATATACGCATGAACTTGCCCATTTGCTGGGCATCACCAGCGAAGCCGAAGCCAACTTTTATGCATATCAGGTATGTACACGTTCGCAAGTGGAAAGTATCCGTTTCAGTGGTTATTTCTCTGTCCTGAGTCATATTCTGGGCAATGCACGCCGACTCATGACAGAAGAAGAATACAATGAACTATTCAAACGTATCCGACCGGAAATCATTGAACTTGCCCGCTCTAATCAGGAATACTGGATGGCGAAATACAGTCCTCTGGTTGGCAATATCCAAGACTGGATATACGACCTTTACCTCAAAGGAAACAAAATAGAAAGCGGACGCAAAAACTATTCGAAAGTAGTAGGACTCTTAATCTCATACCGGGATTACCAAACCGAAAAACGATAAATCAACAAACAGGTAGATATATACATTATAGATTATATGCTTAAAAGCTGTATCTTTGCCGTATGAAAAAATTAGTAATTGTAGGATGTGGACGACTTGCTGAAATCGTTGCGGATGCAGTTGTCAATGGATTATTACCCGATTATGATCTGGTAGGTGTTTATTCGCGTACGGCATCAAAAGCCGAACGTATTGTAACTAAAATGCAGCAGTATGGAAAACCCTGTGCCGCCTGTGCTACTCTGGAAGAGCTGCTCGGTTTGAAACCCGACTATCTTGTGGAGTCAGCTTCTCCCAGTGCTATGAAAGCACTTGCTTTGCCTGCGTTAAAAAACGGTACTTCCATCATCACCTTGTCTATCGGTGCTTTGGCAGATACCACCTTTTATGAGGAAGTGAAGAAAACAGCCAGGGAGAATGGTACACGTGTATACCCTGTATCCGGAGCTACCGGAGGATTTGATGTTTTAAGGACTGCTTTCTTAATGGGAAATGCTTCTGCCCGTTTCTTCAACGAGAAAGGTCCGAATGCATTGAAAGGTACGGCCGTATACGATGAAACTTTACAGACAGAGCAACGCATCGTCTTTTCCGGAAATGCAACAGAAGCAATAGGTATGTTTCCAACCAAAGTCAATGTAGCAGTTGCTGCCTCACTGGCCTCTGTTGGTCCGGAGAATATGCAGGTATCCATACAATCCACCCCCGGATTCGTGGGAGATACTCAAAAGGTTGAAATAAAAAATGATCAGGTACATGCTGTAGTAGAGGTGTACAGCGCTACGTCCGATATTGCAGGGTGGTCTGTAGTGAACACCCTGATCAATATAACCTCACCCATTGTATTCTGACAGATTGGCAAGCACTTTCTCGCTCAGGCGGTCAAACGCCTGGCGGGTGCGCCCTGTTGATACCTGCATACAACGCACATGCGGATGATTGAGATACTGTGTGCCTCCCAATGCACCTACCGTATCACAAAAACAAAGATTATCTCCTTCGAGCCATTGTGCAAAGGCAGATTCATCCCATGCCGGTGATAAGCCGGTATTGAACAATATCTTTTTGTTTCCAAGCGCTTTGAATTCAGCATCATGTAATAGAACTGTATTTTTGTTGAGACAACAAAAAACTACTTCGCTCTGAGTAAGAAGCTCATTTAACGGCATGAAACGATATCCTTTGGCTGCAGCTTCCTTTTTCTCACTGCGGGCATAATAAGCAATATCAGCACCCAGAAAATTCAATGCATCTGCTATCATGCCACCGGACTTACCAAGCCCCACAACACCAACCTTCAATCCGGTAATCTCACGTGCCATACCATCCCATGGTTCCTGCCCGAATCCATGCAAACAACGTACCAGTTCACTAATCACATACTCTACCACTCCTTCATCACCATAATCGCGGATACCCGTTACCGTAATCCCCTGTTGGTTGGCATAACGAATATCTACATTAGCACTTTCCGGAGAATAGAGTGAACAACACATGCCGATATACTTAACATTAGGGCATTTCTCCAATGTATACCGGTTTATCCGGGAAGTATAACTTAAAAGTACAGCATCGGCATCACCAATACGGGCTGCAACTTCATCATCTCCCTCCGGTATATCGGAATACATAATAACTTCATTTGCAAAAGAATGCAATGCTTTTTCTGCTGAAGGAACCAGGCTTACCGGTTCTATCGCTACAAGTTTATGAAACATAGTCTTAAAATTTTAGCGGTAAAGTTAATAAAAAATGGCCTTATAAAGGCTCGTCACACCATATTCTTTGGCAGTTCCTGCATAAACCAGCCTAAAGCACAAATGAAACAAAACAAACTAAAAGAAGAATACTTTGCCTCGAATTTCTCTATCTTTGCAAGAAATTATATAGACTCTAATATTTCTTATATAAAAGAAAAGATGCATTCAAGAAAAGAACAAATGGAAGCCTTCGGCCGCTTCCTGGACATATTGGACGAGTTACGCGTAAAATGCCCGTGGGATCGTAAACAGACTAATGAAAGTTTACGCCCTAATACGATTGAGGAGACTTATGAACTCTGTGACGCTCTGATGCGCGATGATAAGAAGGATATCTGTAAAGAGTTGGGAGATGTGCTGCTGCACGTGGCTTTTTATGCCAAGATAGGTTCGGAAACAGGAGACTTTGACATAAAGGATGTATGTGACAAGCTCTGTGAGAAATTAATCTTCCGTCATCCTCATGTATTCGGAGAAGTAAAAGCCGAAACCGCCGGACAAGTTTCTGAGAACTGGGAACAATTGAAATTAAAGGAGAAAGACGGCAATAAAACGGTGCTTAGTGGCGTACCATCCGCCCTGCCCTCTTTAATAAAAGCTTATCGTATACAAGACAAAGCCCGGAATGTAGGTTTCGATTGGGAAGAAAAAGAACAGGTGTGGGATAAAGTAAAAGAAGAAATTGCAGAATTTCAGGAAGAGGTAGCCAATATGGACAAGGTCAAAGCGGAAGCAGAATTCGGCGATGTAATGTTCAGTCTTATCAATGCTGCCCGCTTATACAAAATCAACCCGGATAATGCACTGGAGCTTACGAATCAGAAGTTTATCCGTCGATTCAATTATCTGGAAGAACACACGATCAAAGAGGGTAAAAGCCTTAAAGACATGTCACTCGAGGAAATGGACCGTATCTGGAACGAAGCAAAAAAGCTTGAGAGGTAAAAGTTGAAAATTGAAAGTTGAAAGTTAGCTGCGCTGTTATGCCACATAGTAACTTTCAACTTTTAACTCTCAACTAAATAAGGGTTATTTATCTTTTCGGTTTGCATTTTTCAGCAGTTCCCTGTGAAAACGCATTTCGGCTTTCTGCACCATATAAATTTTCTTATTCGATAAGATTTTCTTGAATTTCTCGTAATAATCTCTTTCCAGCTTGTCCGAAGCTGAACGGGCATCATATACACCTTTCAGAATTTCAGCATACTGAGCCTCTGTCGTTTTATCATCTTTTCCTTTACGAAGTAACCCCCAAGCCTTATCATTCAACGCTTTCTTTTTATCCTGAAGCTCAAAGTATACAGGAAAGAACTTTGCTGCTTCTTCTTTGTTCAAACCAGCTTTCTCAATAATGAATGCCTTCTGCTTGGCACGGAATTCTTCCGGTGACAGACGTTGTTGGTTGCACCCATCCATAGCCCACAACAAAGGAGTAAAGCCGCAAATGATAAACAGCAGAATAATCAGTCTTTTCATTTTTATAAAATCAGTTTAATTTATTTTATTCCACACTGGCATCAGTGAGATATACATACAATGAATAATCGTCCATCATCGAACCTTCGAGCACAGCATTAATATACTCATCAGAATCACTATCAACCTCTACCGTCTCCATCACAGCCATTTCTGTAGCCTCAGGTTTATAGTTTACCGATGCAATACGAATAATAAATGCAGCTCCGACAAACATTGCCGCCATATAAGCCAATGGCTTAATTTTGTCCCACTTCGTCGTTTTTTTCACTTCAAAGGCAGATTTTTCCTTTTCGGGAAGCTTGTTCATCACTTCTGAAGTAAGATTCTCAAAGTATCCATCAGGCACCTTAAAGGCATTGCCTGTACCTACTTTCTTCAATATTTCATCTTCTTCTTTCATATAATCTTCTCCTCTCTTTTTCTTAGACATTTAATGATTTAAAAGGTTTAATCAACACCTTCCAAAAACTTTTCGATTTTCTTCACTGCATGATGATAGGATGCTTTCAATGCTCCCACAGAGGTACCAAAGATCTCCGACATCTCTTCATACTTCATCTCCTGGTAGTATTTCAGATTGAAAACCATGCGTTGTTTCTCCGGCAGTGACAATAAGGCTTTTTGCAACATAAGCTGTGCCTGATCACCGGAGAAGTAAGGATCACTTTCCAGCCTCTCAACGACAGCGGCTTCCGGATCGTCGATGGCTACGGTATTCATAGCGCGCTGCTTATTCAGAAAAGTAATACATTCGTTCAGGGCAATGCGATAAAGCCAGGTAGATAGCTTCGCTTCTGCCCGGAAATAGTCGATGTTCATCCATGCCTTGACAAACGTATTTTGAAGAAGGTCATTTGCGTCATCATGAGAAAGTACCATCCGGCGAATCTGCCAATATAATTGTTCGCTATATTGCGACACAATCATTTCAAATCCTTTTCGTTGTGTACCTTCGTCCTGAAGGAGCCTTAAAACCTCTCGTTCTTTATAAGAATTCATAAGGTTATTAGTATTCTGTATGTTATGCTTATTTATGGTTCAATTTATTCAATGCTTCAAGCAAAGGGTCATCATATTTGTAAATATCATCACAGTAACTGAGCTTGCCATCGGCAGCCAGATACATGGTTTGATAATCCAGGAACAGAGGGATAGCTTCCTTCAGACTATAATGCTTAAGTTCCCGGTATGCTTCGCTCCGGTTCAGTTTTTTGCCTTCATCGCTCTTCGGAGCTATGTCCATGGCAATACGAATGCGATCTTCCAACAGTTCGTCCGGCTTTTCCAATAAGAAAAAGGCAAAGTCCAACGCTCTCTCCAACCTTACACAACCATGACTTACCGCACGATTGGAACGGTTAAAGGCCCAACGGGAAGGAGTATCGTGCAGATAGACAGCATACGGATTGGGGAAACGGAAAATAATTCGCCCTAAAGAATTGCCTTCTTTGTTGTCCTGCTTTACAGTAAACGGTACGCCTGCTGTATATTTAGCCCATTTTATATCATGAGGATTTACCCGGTTTCCATTCTTATCATATACTTTCATCCGGTTTCGGGTGAAGTAAGTAGTATCGCGACGATAAGACGGAATAATCTCCTTACGTATTATATTTTGGGGAACATTCCAATAAGGATTCAACTCCATGTAGTAAATCTTACTGTAAAGCAAAGGAGTTTTATTTCTTACTGAACCACAGCAAATACGCATCTCAAGAATCGAATCGACCTCCTCATTAAAAGCCTGTAACATAAAGGCAGCTATATTACCGATCACATATTTAGAACCTTTTTCGGGTTTATATTGCCAGCGGGCTCGCTCCAGATTGATCAGCAAATGATCCTTATAGTAAGTAAGAGGGCGATTGAGATAACGGATGGTATAAGTCCCTATAGAATTGTCTGCAGACAGGCGGTTCGTTAAACGGAATTGATTTACCGCCTCCAGTAAAGCAGAAGTCAATGTATCACCTGAGAATTGTTGTTTCAGTTCTCCGGTTTGCATCAATCTACCGGCAATCAATGGTATGATACGATGCCTCTCTCCCACTTTCAGTAAAGTATCACCAATAAGCGGAATTTCTTCAAATTCGGCCTCTCCTAGAGAATCCAAGCGTGCTAATTCTTTCTGCATACTGAGATAGAAGGGAGAAGTGGGCTGAGCCTGGCGAAAAGCAGCAAAAGGATTCTGCCTCAAAGAAGCCAAAGCCTCCAGAGCAAACTCTTTACTATACTCCTTCAAAGGAATGGGGTAAGGTTCTTTCTGTTTTTCAGTATCACTCTTTTTCTTAACATCCTCTTCCTGATTATTCAGAAGTTGTACTGGAGAAATAAAACCATATTTAAGTCCACAGGTATAAAACAGGTAAGAGCTTGTCAACCCGTATTCCAAACGTGCCAGTAGATGATTGATCGTTTCGTCTTCATGCAACTGCAGAGAACGGAAACGTTCCAGATCGGTTCGTATATCAGAGACATTAAAAAGTGCCGGATTTAATCCATGCCGATGAGAATTCTCTAACCAGTAAAGGAGCGAATCGGCATATTGCCCTACGCCATCTTTCATCCAAAACAATGCTGCACTATCTGCTGCATAATAACTCACCATAGCCGAGTCCCAGGCCATAGTATCATTAGTATTTGACAAATTTATACGGACGTATTGACGTATACTATCAGAATTTATTAAATATGCAGGATGAACTAATTCATGAAAAGAGGACAGGGAAAGAACAACCGGAGATTTTGGTTTCTCTTCCTTACAGGCAGATACCACCACGAGTAGAATAAGAAAGCTTAATACGATCCGCTTCATCATCCATCTCTTTATTTTATTACTACTTTCCTCACTATATCACCTATTTTAAAGATATAATATCCCTTCGGAAGATTTAAAGTCACTGATTTATCAACTGTATCAATACGCACTGAGGTGACCTTCACTCCAAGAATATTGTATACTTCCATCAAAGAACCAGGGGTAGCATTCTGAACGCGCACTGTAGTACCGGACACAGTCAATGTAAGAGAAGACTGCTCACTCTGAACAGTTTCCGCTTTACGCCCTTCCTGCGCCGTCATTGTGGAAAAAGGCAGGAGAGTCAGAGCAAAGAAAAAGTAGAAAAATAACCTTTTCATCTGGTATGTATCCGATTCTGTTTATTCAGTACAAATATACGTTGTTCCTCCCTATAAAACAAACTTTACGCCTGAAAGTTGTCACAGATTGATGCAGAGGTTCTCCTTAGCCAGGATAGTATTTGGAAAAACAGCAGCGGCTTCTTCCAGCAAGACCTGTTCATTCTCATAACGTGCCGAAAAGTGCCCGATGACAAGTTGCTTTACTCCTGCATCCAGAGCGAGCCGGGCTGCCTGAGAAGCAGTAGTATGAAATGTCTCTTTGGCTCTGGGCAAATCAGTCTGAGCAAATGTAGCTTCATGAAACAGGAGATCAACACCGGCAATCTGACGGGCTATCTCTTTCCGATAGATAGTATCAGAACAATAAGCATATTTTCGAACGGGCTCAGAAGGGCGTGTGAGACGATCATTGGCTATCACTTCTCCTTCCGGAGTTACAAAATCAGCCCCGTTCTTAATGCGGTTTAGTTCGTAGACCGGTACCTGATAGAAATCAACCATCTCCCTGATGATGTGATTGGGACGAGGTTTCTCAGCAAACAGGAAACCGCAGCAAGGAATGCGGTGTTGTAAAGGAATTGTCGTAACAGTCATGGAACGATCTTCATAGATCAACACAGGCTCTTTCGTATCAAATTCATGAAAAACAACCTGATAACTCATGTTCTTACAGAAAAAGGCCAGTAGCGGAGAAAACAATTCTTCCAACCCTTTAGGAGAATGAATATGGAGTTCTGCCGTACGTCCTAACAATCCGAAAGTAGAAATAAGCCCCATCAGGCCAAAACAATGATCGCCATGCAAATGAGAAATAAAGATGTGATTCAACCGGGAAAACTTCAACCGGGATTTACGAAGTTGCATCTGTGACCCTTCGCCACAATCTATCATAAAAAGTTTGTCACGCAGGTTCACTACCTGTGAAGTCGCAAAATGCCGTGTAGTAGGCAACGCAGAGCCACAGCCCAATATATGTAATTCAAATTTCTCCATAACAGAGACAAAGATAATGCAAACCGAGAGCAGAATAAAATGAACCTGTTCATTTTTTATGCCAGGATGCAGCTTATTTTCGTTTTGATGCAAAGATAAAAAGAAAAAGGGTATCAGCGAACTGATACCCTTTCTAAAAATATTATAGAATTAATCGAATTAATTCTTACCTTCCAACTGTTCTTTCAAAGCAGCCAAAGCATCGATGTCACCCAGAGTTGTAGAAGCAGCCTGATTCTGAATCATCGGAGCATCTTCTTTCTTAGCAGAAGTCTTCTTTGCATTAGAAGCAGCTTTCTTTTCAGCTCTTTCTTCTGCCTTAGCAACATCTTCAAAGATACGGCTGTGAGACAGAATGATTCTCTTAGCATCCTTGTTGAATTCGATTACCTTGAACTCAAGTTTCTCGTCCAACTGAGCCTGTGAACCATCTTCCTTAACAAGGTGTTTCGGAGTAGCGAAGCCTTCAACACCATAAGGCAGAGCAACTACAGCGCCCTTATCCAACATTTCGATGATTGTTCCTTCGTGTACTGAACCTACAGTAAATACTGTTTCGAATACATCCCAAGGATTTTCTTCGAGTTGTTTGTGACCAAGGCTCAAACGACGGTTTTCTTTGTCGATTTCCAATACCTGAACTTCGATATCAGCACCAATCTGAGTAAATTCTGATGGGTGTTTTACCTTCTTAGTCCAAGACAGGTCAGAGATGTGGATCAATCCGTCAACACCTTCTTCGATTTCTACAAATACACCGAAGTTAGTGAAGTTACGAACTTTTGCAGTATGCTTAGAACCTACAGGATACTTTTCTTCGATAGTTTCCCATGGATCTTGTTTCAGTTGTTTGATACCCAAAGACATCTTACGTTCTTCACGGTCCAGAGTCAATACAACAGCTTCTACTTCGTCGCCCACTTTCATGAAGTCCTGAGCAGAACGCAGGTGCTGTGACCATGACATTTCAGATACGTGGATCAGCCCTTCAACACCGGCAGCAATTTCAATGAATGCACCG
>NZ_CATJGZ010000061.1:0-55713 GCF_949740115.1 Bacteroides sp. 41_26 | reverse complement strand
GAGGCTTTCTTGTTTACGAGACAATATTAAGAAATTTATTCTTATTAACGTTCATAAAGAACTATGTTTTCCATGGCAAAGATAATGGTAGAGGAAAAACGTCCCAATATACCATTCTGATTTTCAACAGATTACAATAGAACCAAAATGTATTCTTTTTTCCTTTACCAAAGGATCTATTTTTTATACAACCAAGAAGTCTTTTTGTTCTCCAATAATTACAAATATACTTTATTCACACACCAGCTTATCCGTATTCATCCTCGTCATATATTGCTGAATTATTGCCTTCAACTCTGATTCCATAGAAGATTGTATTTCGAGCAAAGTACCTAACAAATTATGTTCCAGCAAACGATCTGAAACAAAGTCATACAGGGCAACCGGCTCTTTACCATCAAACTGAAGTAGATAATGACCTTTATGATATTGATAAACACCGCCTATATAGTTCACTGCAGAAGTCTGATCGGCGGGAGTAGTGAGCAAATCACATCCGAAAGAAATGTAAGGCTTGTCATATCCCAAATATCCCAATACAGTGGGCATTATATCTATTTGTTGGGCTATAGCATCGATATGCCCTTTCAATGTACTACCCGGCTGATAAAAAATGACGGGTACAGCAAATGTGCCGCTTTCAGTCATATATTCGGGATGTTCCGTTTGATTGGTATGATCGGCTGTGATCACAAACAATGTATTATTGAACCAAGGCTCATGAGAAGCTCTCTCGAAAAAACGTTTCAACGCATAATCCGAATAGCCAATACACTGATGAATAGGCAATGTCCCTTTGGGAAACTTACCCGCATATCGTTTGGGTATTACAAACGGATGATGGGAAGAAGCACTAAAAAGAGCAGCTGCAAAAGGTTGACGGAAAGAAGAAAGTTCATCTGCAAAAAACTGGAAAAACTCTTCGTCCCAGATAGCCCATCGACCGTCAAAATCGTCATCATTGTTATATTCTGTACGCCCGTAATAATCCTGAAAACCTGTAGCTCGCGAGAAAGCTTCAAAGCCCATTGAACCATTTTCGGCACCATGGAAAAAAGCAGTATAGTATCCCTTTTTACGTAACTCACCCCCAATACCGGATACTTTATTCATTGAAGCCGGTGTCAGAAAAAAGGGTTCTACAAACATAGGAATACCGGACAATACGGAAGGCATCCCATCAATACTTTTGTGCCCGTTGGCAAAAGAATATTCAAATGTGAGGCTCTCTGAAATCAATGAATCCAGGAACGGGGTATATCCCTTATAAGCTCCCCCATCCAAATCTTTATTTAAAGCACCAATGTATTCCTTTCCGAAACTCTCCATGATAAATACCACCACATTCAGCGGACGGAACTGCACACTATCCGCCGGAGTATGGACAGGTGTATAAACGGCCTCCATCGCAGCCTCATCTTTATAATAGGCAGGTACTACAAACGGCTTTTTACCAATAGTACGTATCATCGCAAAAGGAGTATTAAGCACCAGCCCTGTCTCAATGGGACGATTGACATATTGGTTGGCATTACTAACCGTAATAGGTCGCACAGCAGCTCCGATACCACCACGCATACCAAATATGCAAAAAGGTATGACAGCAACAAGACAAACCAACTGCATTCCATAATAACTCCACGGATTCAGATTCTCTGATTTTCCCAAAGGCTTTCTGTATAACTTAAACATACCATAAATCAACACAACAGCCAGCAAAGTCAGATACCAATGATTCAGCAACTCTACTCCGATAATGCCTGCTATGTTATTCTCATTACTGAATTCATTGAAAACGGAAGCAGTGGTCCGGCGATTGGTAAACTGAAAATAGACCGTATCCATCAGATTCATAATCAGGGCAATACTATTGGTAAAGACAAAAACGCCTTTTGTCACTTGCTGATAGCGTTTATATTCTTTATAGTGTAATGGGAAAAACATCAGAAGAATGTACAAAGCATTGATATAAACGATAGCAGACGTATCAAAAACCAGTCCCCCTTTAAGTATTGTCATTAATTCAGCGCCTGTCAATTCTGAATAATAAGAGTAATTGACCCACAAAAAAACAAACCGACAAATCATAAAAAGAAGATAGGACAGCGCCAGATTACATAGTGCAGCAAGCACCACTCGTATATAAGGAAGGAAAGAAAGAGATCGTTTCATATTAATGTAATATCAAGTATAACAGCGACAAAATTAATATATTTAATTGGTTCTGCCATTAAAATACCCAAAAACACTTACCT
The DNA here is from genome assembly GCF_949740115.1 of Bacteroides sp. 41_26. Lineage (NCBI taxonomy): Bacteria > Pseudomonadati > Bacteroidota > Bacteroidia > Bacteroidales > Bacteroidaceae > Bacteroides > Bacteroides sp. 41_26. The sequence continues at coordinate 53,458 of NZ_CATJGZ010000061.1, read as the reverse complement.
TTGCAACCTATAAACCAGAAATTATAAAACGAATGAAAATAGCTTTTGATGCCAAAAGAGCAGCACAAAACCGCACAGGTCTCGGCAATTACAGCCGCTTTGTTATTGAAGGCTTAAGCCGTTACTACCCTGAAAACAAATACCTGTTGTACACTCCCAATGAACGAAAAGCAAAGTTATTGGGTAATTTGTCACAGCAAGAGAATTGTGTTGTCTGTTATCCAGATAAAGCGATCTGGAAAAATCTACCTTCATTGTGGCGTGTCAGCGGTATCAAAGGACAGCTGCAAAACGATCATCCGGCTATTTTCCACGGGCTTAGTAATGAACTCCCTTTAGGGATCGAACGGTTGAAAGAAATCAAAAGTATCGTTACGATTCATGACTTGATTTTCCTTCGCTATCCTAACTTCTATTCATATATAGACCGCAACATATATACTTATAAATTTCGCCGGGCCTGCCAGATAGCCAACAGTATTATCGCTGTAAGCGAATGTACCAAAAGAGACATTATACACTATTTTGATATTCCGGCAGAAAAAATAAAAGTTATTTATCAAGGATGTGATGAAAGTTTTCTCCACCCGGCAGACTCCGGTTTGAAAGAAGAAGCACGCAAACAATACGGGCTTCCGGAAAAATATCTTTTATATGTGGGAAGTATTGAAAGCCGCAAAAACCTGTTGTTAATAGCTAAGGCTCTTACAAAAGCTTCTTGTGACCTCCCTTTGGTAGCGATAGGAAAACATACCCCTTATGCGGATACCGTTCTTCAGTATGCGCGGGAGAACGGACTGTCGAATCGGCTTCTAATGTTGCACAACGTTTCGTTCCGTTATTTCCCTGCTATCTACCAGATGGCCTCTCTATTTATCTATCCAAGTTTTTTTGAGGGATTCGGTATTCCCATTCTGGAAGCATTAAACAGTAAAATTCCTGTAATCGGAGCTACAGGTTCTTGCCTGGAAGAAGCAGGTGGAAACCATTCCATCTACATAAATCCCGAAAATGAACAGGAACTTGCCGATGCCATAGATCGAGTCATGGCAAATCCCACCTTACAACAGGAAATGATTGAAAAAGGAACAGAGTATGCTGCTCGTTTCGGACAAGAGACATTAACCCGGCAAATGATGGAACATTACCTCTCGCTGTAAAATTATTATTTCTGATTTCTTCTCAGATATTCTTCGTAGGTTCTTTTCCACCGATTATGACTCCACAGCCAATACTGAGGAGCTCGCTGAATAGTCGCCTCCAGGCGCCGGGCATAATCAACCGTTATTTCATAATTCGGGAAGGATTTGGGTTGATCGGTCATCAGGATAAACTCTGCATGATAATACCCTCTTCTTACTCTTTGTACATCTATATACACTACTACAGCATCGGTTGCTTTAGCAATGCCTTCTGCACCAACAAAGAATGAGGACTTATGATTCAGAAAATCAGTCCACATATTCACAAAATTCCAGTTGGGAGACTGATCGGATATAAAGCCAATGATGAAACGTTTATTCTGCTGTTTATAACGTACCAATTGACGTAAAGCCATGAACATCTCTATATTAACTGCACGAAAACGACTTCGCATTCGCAGGAATAGCTGATCAAAAGCCGGACTTTCCAATCGGTGATAAATCTGTCCTACCACAAGGTCTTTATCAATATCTAAATGTAAAGGTAAAGAAGCCACCCACTCCCAATTACAATAGTGGCCCAGATAAGCGACACAATCTCTATCCTTTATAAATTCATTTATCTTTTCCACACCACCAAAAGTCATCCGCCTGCGTATCTGCTTTTCGCTCATAGAAAACAGCTTAATCGTTTCCACCATATAATCACAAAAATAATGATAGAATGCTTTCTCTATTCTTTGTATCTCCCCCAACTCCTTTTCAGGGAAAGATTCAATCAGATTTTTCCGAACAATCTTCCTGCGATAACGAACACAATAATAAAGTGGAAAATACAATAAGTCAGAGAATATATAGAGAAATCGCAACGGTAATAAAGAAGCAACAAACCAAAAGAAAAAAACAAAATAATATAAAACAGTTTTCATACTCTCACTTATTTTTATGCTTAAAAACCCAACGAAGTAATAAAAAATTTATTGGAACTGCAATAGCCAAAACTAAAACAGGAGCCAACACCTTTGAAATTCCTAAATACAAGAAAAGGTTCAGAAAAGACAAATGAATCAAATAGTTAACCAGATGGCTTCCTCCAAAACCCAAGGCCTTCCTGATAGAAGGTGAACTATGGAAAGTAAGATACGAAGTGAGAAAGAAATTACATATCAAGCTAATCAAATATCCCACTGTATAGGCAACATTTACATTAATCCTTGTTTGTAACAGATAATAAACCCCATAATGTAAACCCGAAGCTAATACCCCGACCACACAAAACCGAATAAATTCGTATCGCTTTTCTCTTGATTTCAACATTCCTTCCATTATCTTACCTTAGTCGTGCACAGTCTTCGCATCCGGATTCTCCGTATCTTCATTATTCAATAAAACAGATTCAATATTATAACGGGGTCTATCTTTCACCTCAATATATATTTTCCCAATATATTCGCCCACAACTCCAAGGCTAATCAAAATTACAGCTCCCACAAACCAGACTGAAAGCATCAGTGAAGTCCACCCCGGAACAACATGACCAATCCAGAGTGAATGTAAGATATAGACCAATACTCCCACAGTTATTAATAGAAACAGTAGTCCTGCCAGAAGGATCATTCTCACCGGTCTCACAGAAAAGGAGGTAATGCCGTCTATCGCGAAGTTCAGCATTTTACTAAAGGGATATTTAGATTCTCCTGCAAATCGCTCAACCCGGTCATAATATACAGAAGCCGTATTATAACCGATTAATGGCACAATGCCTCTAAGAAAAAGATTTCTTTCACGAAACTTACACAACTGTTCAATGGCTCTCTTGCTCATTAGACGATAGTCAGCATGATTATAAACCGACTTTATCCCCATAGCACGCATGAACTTATAAAAGCTTAAAGCTGTAAAACGTTTAAAGAAAGTATCAGAGGTTCTGCTTTTACGTACGCCATAAACGATATCAAATCCTTCTTTATATTTAATGACCATTTCTTCTATAACAGCAGTATCATCCTGCAAGTCGGCATCAATAGAAATGACTATATCGCAAAATCTTCCGGCAACAGTAAGCCCCGCCATTAATGCATTCTGATGTCCTACATTACTGGCTAAATTGACCCCACAAATAGATTTATTATTTGAATGAAGAGTTGAAATCAAAGACCATGTTCCATCTGTACTTCCATCATTTACGTAAAGAATAAAACTATTGGGCGTTATCAGTTTCCTGTTGACAAGCGCCTCCATCACCTTGGTCAAACGTTTGGTTGTTTCAACCAATACCGCTTCTTCTTTATAACAGGGAACAACAATGGCAAGTCTCATTTCTTCTTTACTTTTCCGGTTAATCAATCAACAGACCTTCCACTTTACTTATTATCTGCTCTGGTTTAATATTTCTCATACAAGCATAATCCCCGCGAAAACAAGGTTTCTGCCCATATACCGAACAGGGACGGCAAGATAAATCAAGCTGTACTGTATTGATTGGCAACTGTTTCCAGCCCATAAAACCAGCGTAAGGATGAGTTGCTCCCCAAACGGAAACCACCGGAGTATTTACCAGCGAAGCCAAATGCATATTAGCCGAATCCATAGAAAGCATTACATCCAGGTGGCTCATCAGATTCAGCTCCGTATTCATATTTAATTTACCGATCATAGACGTCACAGATGGGTACTTTGACATCCATGAATCAAATACATTCTGTTCTCTCATTCCACCGCCAAACAGAAACACTTTAACATCCGGACGTTGAGCGAAATGGGCGACCACTTTCTCTTGTAATTCTATAGGATATATTTTTCCTTCATGCTTGGCAAAAGGAGCAATACCAATCCATTTTATCCCTTTCTCTTTGGCTCCGGTTACAGGTTCTATTAAAGAGAAATCTCCTTTTCCTTCGCCATAGACAGAAGTAAAATTCAACAAGACCGGGAAACCCAACTCCTCCAATACATCTGCATAGTGCCTGAAAGAGCTTTTCTGATTCTCCAATACCTTGTTATGGCGCCGTACTAATTTCTTTTTCCCTTTTCGACCTTTATCAATAAATGCTACCGGAACTCCGGACATTCTAAACCTTAAACGGATATATTTCGTACGCAGCACATTATGAAAATCAGCCACATAGTCGAAATGAAGTTTTTTCAACTCCGAATAAAGTATATTCAATCCCCAGAATCCTTTGTGCTTACCGGTAAGATCTGCGCTTATAAAGTGTACATTGGATGGTAGACCTTGAAAAAGAGGCTGTAGCACCCCACGACTTAACACAGTAATTTCATGCTGAGGATACTGGGCTGCCAACGAATAGACTACCGGAATAGTCATGGCAACATCACCAAGTGCTGAGAATCGAATTATAAGAATACGGGCCATCGTTTATTTTTTAGCATAAAGTACCGGATTCAAAGCCGGATCATTATACATCTTCATCTGCTTATATACCTTCATGTATTTTCTGCCGGCCTCAATATCAGTCAACAATTGGTCAATAGCCGTTGACAGATCTTTCTGTTGTTCCAACAGAATAGAAAGTTTGGCCAGACATTGGTCATGATGTTCTTTCGTTGTATCCGTACGGTCTACTTCCTGCTGCATATGATAGATTTTCAAGGCAAGGATAGAGAGACGGTCAACAGCCCAAGCGGGACTTTCCGTATTAATCGTAGCGTTCGGCAGAGAAACTACATCTTTATATTTATCAAGGAAATAACTGTCAATCAATTCCACCAGATCCGTACGATCCTGATTGGACTTGTCAATTCTGCGTTTCAACTTCAATGCTTCTACCGGGTCAATCTGAGGATCACGGATTATATCTTCAAAATGCCATTGCACAGCATCAATCCAGTTCTTTAAATACAAATAATATTCAATCGATTTCAACTCGTATGGGTTATTCATCGGAGCATCCACACTATCTGTAATATGATAATCGCTGGTCGATTTCCCAAAAATGTCATTGCAAAGGTTACTAAATGTCATAATTATAATCATTTTAATGAATGTACAATAAGACAAAGCTAAAGAATTTTTCTCAGACGAACAATCCTTTCTTACTTTTAATTATACATCCATACTATAAACACGCATTATAGCTTCGTAAAACTTATCATAAGCCAGCTCTTTCTCAAAATATTTTTTAGCCTGATCGCCCAAACGATTACGCGTTTCAGCATCCAAGATCAATGATGACAAAGCCTGGGACAAAGCATCAACATCGCCTGGTGTCACTAACCATCCATTGTTTCCATGCTTAATAAACTCTACTTGTGCCCCATTATCCGTTGTTATAATACATTTTCCCGCCTGCATAAATTCTATGGCAGTCAATCCGAAAGCCTCTTTACACAAAGAAGGGGCAACTCCGATATCAGCATCTGCAATAAGTGCACGCACTTTATCCGAGTGTCCCAGAAATGCAACTTTATCAGCCAGCCCCTCTGAAACCACAAGTGCCTTCAATCGCTCAATAAAGTCATCCTTGCCCTTACCTATGATTACTGAGAAGAAATTAAGATGGTGAAGTTTGCCTAATGCTGTAATCAACTGAAGTATCCCTTTCGCCGGAACGACCCTCCCGACAAAAACAATCAGCGGACACTCTTTAGGAATATGAAATCTCTCACGAAGGGTTTCTGACTTATCTATAGGTTCTATATAGGGAGGAATACTGTTATGAACAACAATACTGCGTTCTTTAGGGAAACCGGGAACTGAGCCCAAAAATGTTTGTTCACCGAGTCGTGATACAAACACAATACGATTTATATGCCGATAGGCCCAAAGATAGAGAGGATTATTTTTCCCTTTTTTAATAAGATGCCTCGTGAGAACTATTTTTGCTTTACTCCCGGAAATACGTTTGGCAAGGATAACAGTAAACATTTCTTTGAAGCAATGGATATGTATAATATCCGTAGGATGTTTTTTTAAATACTTGCTTAACCGGATAACCGAGTAAAAATCTATAATTCCTTTGAAAGGTAACTGGTAATACTCCCCATCGATTCCTGCAACTCTCTGAGCTATAACAGAGCTTTTCCGTGAGAAAAAGGTGACAGCATGCCTGTGATTCGTAGAAGCTACAGCCAAGTCATATATATATTGTTCACCTCCTCCCCAAACAGGAGATGCAAAAATCTGAATGATATTCATATTTATTTCTATCTTACAGCTTTATAGCGAGTCGTCTTTGCCATCAGGCAGTAGTTTTTTACCTATCAAGTCCCGACAAAGATACTATTTTTTTTGTATTTTTGCCAAAAATGAAAAATGATATGAAAATTATTATAGATGACAAGATTCCTTATATACAAGAGGCTATCAAAGAAATTGCAGAGGAAGTTGTTTATATACCAGGAAAAGACTTTACACCAAAACTCATACACGATGCTGACGCACTAATTATCCGCACAAGAACTCATTGTAACCGCGAACTGCTGGAAGGTAGTCAGGTTAAGTTTATTGCAACTGCAACCATCGGGTTCGATCACATTGATACAGAATACTGTCGTACAGCCGGCATTACCTGGGCCAATGCTCCCGGATGTAATTCTGCTTCTGTAGCACAATACATTGAATCCGTACTCTCGTTGCTGAAGATCACCAAAGGTAAAAATCTTAATGAAATGTGTATAGGCATTGTAGGAGTTGGAAATGTAGGAAGTAAAATAATTGAAGTAGCAAAGACACAAGGGATGCGCATATTGCTGAATGACCTTCCCAAAGAAGAACAAGAAGGGAATGCTGAATTTTGTTCTTTAGAACAAATAGCGCAAGAATGTGACATAATAACTTTCCATGTGCCTCTATACAAAGACGGAAAATACAAAACCTACCATTTGGCAAACGAATCATTCTTCCGTACTCTCAAACGCAAACCCATAATTATCAACACTTCCCGTGGAGAAGTTATTGAAACAAAAGCATTGCTGGAAGCCCTACAAAAAGGAGTCATTTCTGAAGCAATCATTGATGTATGGGAAAATGAACCCACTATTAATCTTGAGTTATTGAATAAAGTAATAATAGGAACCCCTCACATCGCAGGATATTCAGCAGATGGAAAAGCAAATGCAACACGGATGTCATTGGACGCTCTCTGCCGGCATTTCGATATAAAAGCCAACTATACCATCACGCCTATGCAACCCCAAAACACATTCATACAAGCTGCAACTTTAGAGGAAGCTTTACTAAAAATATACGATCCACGCCAAGATAGTAACCGATTAAAATCACATCCTGAACAGTTTGAACAACTTCGGGGAGACTATCCTCTAAGAAGAGAAAAAGAGGCGTATATTATATCAGTTGAAGTGCCGGAATAAAATACGTATTTAACTTGGTGTTAATTAGTATACTTTATAGGTAAAAAGTACGTACTTTTACAGGTATAAAGTACGTACTTCTGTAAACATCAAAATGGTAGTTAAGACACTATGTTAATAAAGTTATAGGATTATGATGTTATAGGGCACAGAATAATTATATAATTGATTTTAAAACAACTATTCACCACATTTTATAAATTTGGAAATTACAATTTATTTATCTTTTAAATATCATGAAAAAACTTTTTTTACTTGCTTTTCTCCTTCTGAGCACTCTATCTGCAAACAGTAAGAAAGCCGGAGAATTTACTGTTTTACAATGGAATGTCTGGCAAGAAGGAACATCTGTACCAGGGGGTTACGACGCTATCATTAATGAAATTGTCCGTTTAAAACCAGACTTTGTCACCTTTAGCGAGGTCAGAAACTATAACAAAAGCAATTTTAGTGCCCGCATTCTGTCTTCCTTGCGAGAAAAGGGATTGACTTACTACTCTTTTTATAGCTATGACACCGGCTTATTGAGTAAACATCCCATCACAGATTCTCTGACAGTTTTTCCCGAGAATGGAGATCATGGTAGTATCTACCGACTATTGGCCACCGTCAACGGACACAAGGTAGCCGTATACACAGCCCACCTTGATTATCTGGATTGTGCATACTACAATGTACGCGGATATGACGGTTCTACCTGGAAAGAAATTCCCAAACCTCAAACAGTGGAAGAAGTATTGAAAGTAAATACAGATTCGCAACGTGATGATGCCATCAAGCTATTCATTGACCAAGCCCATAAGGATATGACCAACGGATATAGCATTATTTTAGGAGGAGATTTCAATGAGCCCTCTCATCGTGACTGGTTGGAAACGAACAAGGATATGTACGACCATAATGGCATGGTTATCCCCTGGACAGTAACCACTCTACTTGAAGAGGCCGGATTCATTGACAGCTATCGTGAAATTTATCCTAATCCGCTTACACACCCCGGATTTACTTATCCTTCGGACAATCTGTTAATAGCCCCCGAAAAGTTAACCTGGGCACCGAAAGCAGACGAACGTGACCGGATCGACTTCATTTTTTATCAAGGGAAAGGGCTACAAGCAGAAAAAGCAATTATATTCGGCCCCAAAAGTTCCATTGTACGAAGTCAAAGAGTAAAGGAAACATCCAAAGATAAATTCCTCCTTCCTAAAGGAGTATGGCCTACCGATCACAAAGGATTACTGGTCACATTCCGTTTCACGGAATAAACAGAATAACAATCATATTATATATGCGAATCAATAGTTGGTTATTGAGTTCAACAGCAGAAACGAGTTAAATGGCTTTGTATTTTTTATGCCACACAGAGTAGTATTTATCTGATGAAACGCGGATTAACACAGAACGCAGATTAAAAGACTGTAGTTATTTATCATACATTTGTTTCCCTTTGCGAAAATCTGCGTTTCAATAAAGATTTAAACTCTGTGTTACTCTGTGGTGAGTTTTGCTCATTTCCGATCAAATATGAACAAAACTAATTCTTAACTGATTCCAACTACTGATTCGCATTATATAATAATGTATATAAAATAACTATGCTAAGCACCTCAATAGATATTTTTTCAACAACTCAAGAGTTTTTCTATTACCAGCGGATAACATTCATATTCCAAAGAATGCACTTTCTTTGCTACATCAGCAGATGAGTCTTCGGGCAATACCGGGCATTTTGCCTGAAAAATAGTATTGCCTTCATCATAGCGTTCATTTATATAATGTATAGTAATACCACTTTCTTTTTCTCCGGCAGCCACTACTGCTTCATGTACACGGTCGCCATACATCCCCTTCCCTCCGAACTTCGGAAGCAAAGCAGGATGTATATTTATGATTTTATCAGGATAAGCATGCAAAAGTATTTCAGGTACACGCACCAGAAATCCGGCCAGAACAATAAAATCAATATTATATTCACGCAATGAAAGCAAAATTTGCTCACCGGAACTCCAATCATCTTTAAAAAACACCCTGGAGGGCACTTTCAGACGGTTTGCACGTTCCAAAACATACGCATCACTCCTGTTAGAAAGTACCAATGCCACTCTAATTAAATCATTCTCCTGGAAATACCGGATGATGTTTTCGGCATTTGTGCCGGAACCGGAAGCAAAAATTGCGATGTTTTTCTTCATAACCAACCTATTCTCTGCACAAAACAGTGAAAAATGTGCAAAAGAATGCATTTATTTAATCAAATATTTGCGCAGAACGATAAATATTTATTCCTTTGCACCGCAAAATTAAAGAAATAAAACTAATTATTAATTAAAAACTTAAAGTTATGTCTGAAATTGCATCAAGAGTGAAAGCGATTATCGTTGATAAATTAGGCGTTGAAGAATCAGAAGTTACAACTGAAGCAAGCTTCACTAATGACCTGGGAGCTGATTCTCTTGACACTGTAGAACTTATCATGGAATTCGAAAAAGAATTCGGTATCTCTATTCCAGATGACCAAGCTGAAAAGATTGGTACTGTAGGTGACGCTGTATCTTATATCGAAGAACACGCTAAGTAATCGGATTTCATCAATATGGAATTAAAAAGAGTTGTAGTAACAGGCCTCGGCGCCATTACTCCCGTTGGCAATAGTGTACCCGAATTTTGGGAAAACCTGGTGAACGGGGTTAGTGGAGCAGGGCCTATTACTCATTTCGATGCTTCGCTATTCAAGACCCAATTTGCATGTGAAGTAAAAGGCTTCGATGCAACTAAATATATCGACCGCAAAGAAGCACGCAAAATGGACCTGTATACACAATATGCTGTAGCAGTAGCCAAAGAAGCAGTTGCTGACTCTGGTCTTGATGTCGAAAATGAAGATTTAAATAGAATCGGCGTTATTTTCGGTGCAGGTATCGGTGGTATTCGTACATTTGAAGAAGAAGTAAGTAGCTACGCTCTTCATCAGGAAAATGGTCCAAAGTTCAATCCGTTCTTTATTCCTAAGATGATTTCGGATATTGCTGCCGGACAGATTTCTATTATGTATGGTTTCCACGGTCCTAACTATGCAACATGTTCTGCATGTGCTACTTCTACTAATGCCATTGCCGATGCATTCAATCTTATCCGTCTGGGTAAAGCGAATGTAATCGTATCTGGTGGTTCGGAAGCTGCTATCGCTGCTGCCGGTGTAGGAGGTTTCAATGCAATGCATGCACTGTCTACCCGCAATGACTCCCCGGAAAGTGCATCCCGTCCGTTCAGCGCAAGCCGTGACGGATTCGTTATGGGTGAAGGTGGTGGTTGTCTTATTCTTGAAGAATTGGAACACGCCAAAGCACGTGGTGCGAAGATCTATGCAGAAGTTGCCGGTGTAGGTATGTCAGCTGATGCTCATCACCTCACAGCCTCACATCCGGAAGGATTAGGCGCTAAGTTAGTGATGTTGAACGCATTGGAAGATGCAGAAATGGATCCGAAAGAAGTTGATTACATCAACGTACACGGAACATCTACTCCTGTAGGTGATATCTCGGAAGCTAAAGCTATTAAAGAAGTATTTGGTGACCATGCATTTGAGTTGAATATCAGTTCAACCAAATCAATGACAGGCCATTTATTAGGTGCTGCCGGTGCGGTAGAATCTATTGCAAGTATTCTTGCTATCAAAAATGGTATTGTTCCTCCGACTATCAACCATGAAGAAGGTGACAATGACGAGAACATAGACTATAACCTTAATTTCACTTTCAACAAAGCACAGAAACGTGAAGTTAACGTTGCCTTGTCCAATACATTTGGATTCGGTGGTCATAACGCCTGTGTCATCTTCAAGAAATACGCAGAGTAAAGCCGTGCTACGAAATCAAATAGACAAGATAAGACTGCTGTTCTGTAAGGACAGAGAGTCTTATCTTTGTTTTTATAGAATACTTGGATTCTATCCTCGTAACATCCATCTCTACGAGCAAGCTCTTCTACACAAATCTACTTCTCTCCGTTCTGAAAAAGGACGCCCTTTAAATAATGAACGCCTGGAATTTTTGGGTGATGCTATTCTTGACGCCATTGTAGGAGATATCGTATATAAACACTTCGAGGGAAAAAGGGAAGGTTTCCTGACCAATACCCGTTCAAAAATCGTTCAACGCGAAACATTGAACAAACTGGCTGTACAAATCGGCCTTGACAAACTCATTAAATATTCCACCCGCTCTTCATCTCACAACAGTTATATGTACGGCAATGCCTTTGAAGCTTTTATCGGGGCCATCTATCTTGATCAGGGATACGAACGTTGTAAGTTATTTCTTGAAGAGAAAATAATACATCCGTATATTGATCTGGATAAATTGTCACGCAAAGAAGTAAACTTCAAATCTAAACTGATTGAATGGAGCCAGAAAAACAAGGTTGAAGTCTCTTTTGAACTTATAGAACAATTCTTCGACAAAGAAAGCAATCCTGTGTTCCAGACAGAAGTACATATTGAGGGCATACCTGCCGGAACCGGAACAGGCTATTCTAAAAAAGAGTCCCAACAAAATGCTGCACAAATGGCGCTAAAAAAAATAAAGACGCCTGAATTCATGGCAAGTATAGAAGAAGCCAAAATACAATCAACAGCAGCAGTAATAGAAACAGAAGAGGCGACAGCAGAAATACCAGAACAAGAACCAGAAATAATTACAGTAACAGAAAGTCTCACACAGAAAGAGCTCACCGAAGAGCATGAATTATCCGAAACAACATGAAAACTATAAAAGTAAAATTCGTTGATTTCTGGGAAAACTTTGATCCCCAACACAACTTCATAGCAGATATAATTTCTAAGAAATATCGGATTGAGCTTAGTGATACTCCTGATTATCTGTTCTTTTCAGTCTTTGGATATGAAAATATAGATTATCACAATTGTACTAAAATATTCTACTCCGGTGAAAACATCACGCCAGATTTCAATATCTGCGACTATGCCATTGGCTTTAACTTCCTATCATTCGGTGACAGATATATACGTATACCTTTTTACACAGCATATGGTGTACAGCAATTAGCAGCTCCCAAAGTGATAGTTCCCGAAGTGGTTCTTAACCGTAAATTCTGTAGTTTCGTAGTTTCTAATGCCAAAGGAGCTCCCGAAAGAGAACGTTTTTTCCAACTATTGTCAGAATACAAACAAGTGGATTCGGGAGGTCGCTATAAAAATAATGTAGGAGGTCCGGTTCCCGATAAAACTGCTTTTATCAAGGACTACAAATTCAATATTGCATTTGAAAATAGCATGTGTGACGGTTATACCACTGAAAAAATCATGGAGCCGATGCTTGTTAACTCCGTACCTATCTACTGGGGTAATAAACTTATTGACCGAGATTTCAACCCGGCTTCTTTTATCAATGTCTCCAGCTATTCTTCTTTGGAAGAAGCAGTAGAGCACATTGTCCGACTGGATCAGAATGATGATGAGTACCTTTCTCTATTATCTACTCCCTGGTTTAATAAGGAGAATTATCTAAACTGGGAAGAACAACTGATAACTTTCTTCGATAATATCTTCGAAAAGCCTCTATCCGAAAGCAGATATATTCCAACTCACGGATATATCCAAACTTATCAATACAGATTGCACCGCATGATGAGAGATAAATTATTTCGCAAACGGATCAATCCGCTGAAATGGTTTTCTTCGAAATGAGTATTTTATCCGAAACAGATTCCCATATGCCGTCCCTGAATCACCAGATCATGATCTTCTGTAACCAGCTTTAATTTCCCGGCTACCTCCTCCAAAGGAACAGATGAAATTTCATCACCTTTTAAGGATATCATACGTCCGAACTGTCCGTTGGCTATCAACTCTGTTGCATGTCCCCCCATACGTGTTGATAGATTGCGGTCGAAAGGAGTAGGCGAACCACCACGCTGGATATATCCTAAAACAGTTTCACGCGTTTCGATGCCTGTTTCATATTCTATTTCCTGCGCAATATACTCCGCAGCACGTTTGCGTCCATCAGTCTGGATGCCCTCTGCAACCACTACAATAGAGTAAGGTTTCCCTTTCTTCAGACGATTCAGGATCACCTCACCAATATTTTTTATATTATAAGGAATTTCGGGTAAAAGAATAATATCACCACCACCTGCCATCCCAGAGTATAGGGCAATCCAGCCGGCTTTATGTCCCATCACCTCAATTACCATCACACGTTTGTGTGAGCTGGCTGTAGAATGCAGACGGTCAATAGCATCCGTAGCGATGCTTACTGCAGAATCAAAGCCGAAGGAAATATCTGTCCCCCAGATATCATTGTCAATGGTTTTGGGCACAGAAACGATATTCAACCCCATAGCGGCAAATTTGGCAGCAGTTTTTTGTGTACCATTACCTCCGATACAAACCACACAATCAAGCTCTATCTCTTTTATGTTCTGCTCGATCAAAGCCGGTTTATTAACATTCTCGGCTACTACGCCTCCCTTTTTGAATGGTTTCTCACGGGAAGTCCCCAAAATGGTACCACCCATATTCAGCAAACCTGAAAGGGATTTATCGGTTATTAGTTCCACATCCTTAGTCAGAAGGCCCTGAAAACCACTGTGAATACCGACGACTTCCATACCATAGTAGTTTATGGCAGTTTTACACACGCCACGAATCGTAGCATTAATGCCGGGACAATCGCCCCCCGAAGTTAAAATACCAATTCTCATCGCCGTTTTTTGTTCTAAAGTTCGGAACTAATCTCCCGTCTTTTAACTTTTAACTATTATTTCCGTCGTAAAGATAGAAAAAAAAGATAAATAAGGTTACATTTGTAGGCTTAAACATTACCCATTTAAAAGAGAAATGAATATCACAAAGATTATAAAGCAGGCGTTCAATTCCCGTTTAAAAGAAATAGACCTCTATGCCAGTCAGGCTGGCGAGATACAGCACCGTGTTATGACACGTCTCGTCACCCAGGCCGCTAACACAGAATGGGGAAAGAAGTATGATTATAAATCTATCCGAAATTACGAAGACTTCAAAAATCGCATACCTGTACAGACCTACGAAGAGATAAAGCCCTACGTAGAGCGTCTTCGTGCAGGAGAACAGAATCTGCTCTGGCCTTCGGAAATTCGTTGGTTTGCCAAGTCTTCGGGAACCACCAACGATAAGAGTAAATTCCTTCCCGTAAGCAAAGAGGCCCTGCAAGACATTCACTACCGTGGAGGAAAAGATGCAGCTGCCCTCTACTTCCGGATAAATCCGGAAAGCCGTTTTTTTTCAGGAAAAGGATTAATTCTCGGCGGAAGCCATAGCCCTAACCTAAACTCCAACCACAGTCTTGTAGGCGATTTATCTGCCATCCTCATACAAAATGTAAGCCCTCTCATCAATCTGATACGTGTTCCCAGTAAGAAAATAGCTCTGATGAGTGAATGGGAAACCAAAATAGAAGCGATTGCCAACAGTACGATTCCTGCCAATGTGACTAACCTCTCCGGAGTACCGTCGTGGATGCTGGTATTAATTAAAAACATCCTTCAAAAGACAGGTAAAGAGTCATTGGAAGAAGTATGGCCCAATCTGGAAGTATTCTTCCATGGCGGCGTAGCTTTCAACCCTTATCGTGAGCAATACAAGCAGGTCATCCGATCTCCGAAGATGCATTACGTAGAAACTTATAACGCCTCAGAGGGATATTTCGGAACACAGAATGACCTCTCCGATCCCGCTATGCTGCTAATGATTGATTATGGAATATTCTATGAATTTATGCCTCTCGAAGAGGTTGGCAAAGAATTTCCGCGTACCTGTTGTCTGGAAGAAGTAGAACTGAACAAGAATTATGCAATGATAATCTCCACCTCCTGCGGATTATGGAGATACATGATCGGTGATACAGTAAAATTCACCAGTAAGAATCCTTATAAGTTCATCATTACCGGACGAACCAAACATTTCATCAATGCCTTTGGAGAAGAGTTAATAGTGGACAATGCAGAAAAGGGATTGATCAAAGCCTGTGCTATAACAGGAGCACAAGTAAGTGATTATTCCGCAGCACCGGTATTCATGGACGAGCACGCCAAGTGCCGCCACCAATGGTTGATAGAATTTGCAAAAATGCCCGATTCCATCGAGAATTTTGCTGCTATACTGGATACTACTCTCAAAGAAGTAAACTCTGATTATGAAGCAAAGCGCTGGAAGGATATCGCTTTGCAACCCTTGGAGGTTATCGTAGCCCGCAAAGGGTTATTCCATGATTGGTTGGCTAAAAAAGGCAAATTAGGTGGACAGCACAAGATCCCCCGGCTAAGCAATACGAGGGAATATATAGAAGAAATGCTGGAACTGAATAAAGCATAACAACATAGAGCTGCGTGCATCCGGGATGTACGCAGTTTTTGTATACGGCAAGCAATTCTTTTCCCGGTAAAGAGCAATGTTCGAGATGTACATGTGGTACAGCACAAGATGCACATGTCGTACTGTACGAGATGTACATGTCAGACAGTACGACATGCACATCTCGATCATCGTCCGGTTACGACATTCTATAAGTTCAATACATACCTATCTTGCAAAAGCCTTAGAAAAGTAACTGCCTCATCTATTTGGAGTCTACTATAATTCCCCCACCCAGCAATAAGCCATCTTTATAGAAAGCAGCAGCCTGACCAGGTGCAATGGCTGTAAGAGGTTCATACAAAAGTACATATAAGAGTCCTTTCTCTGTGATCTGCACCTTACAATGATTCTCTTGTTTCCGATAGCGAATCTTCACAATAATGTCTTCCGGGCCAATCAAGCGGGATTCATCCACAATATTCCAATCTTTCAGCCACATCTCTGTTTTAGCAAGAGCCTGCAATGAAGATAGTACCACTGTATTCTCCACCGGATGTATCTCTTTTACAAACACAGCACGATTCAAGTCGATACCTAATCCACGGCGTTGTCCGATAGTATAAAACGGATACCCCTCATGCCAGGCAATAAAATTGCCCTTTTCATCGAGGAACTTCCCTTTTTGAACCTTTGTAGTAGCAGAGGTATGACACAGATATTGTCTTAAAAAGCTTCGATAATCCATCGGACAAAAACAAACTCCCAGACTGTCTTTCTTGACCGCTGCCTTTTCAAAACCCCGTGCCGCAGCCAAGGTACGAGCTTCAGGCTTTGTCATCTCTCCCATCGGAAGTAACATGCGTTGCAATATTTCCTGTTTCAACCCCCACAAGAAGAATGACTGGTCTTTATCGGAATCAATAGCCGGAATAATATAATATTTTTCTTCCAAGAACATCTTTCGCACATAATGCCCGGTAGCAATATAAAAAATCCCCATTTCATCGGCTAACTCCGCTAATAAAGGCCATTTTAAATAATTGTTGCAAAGCGTACAAGGCACCGGGGTATGCCCTGACAGATACTCATCAATGAAATAAGTTATGATCTGTTCACGAAAAACTTCACGGGCATCATAAGTTATATGCTCAATGCCCAGACGACCTGCCAACGTACGGGCATCTTCCAGATATTCAACCGAGTCATTCAGTTCATAAAAGCGGAAAGTCACTCCAGTCACTTCATAGCCGGCTTCCTGTAGTAATATAGCGGCTACCGAACTATCGGTTCCACCGCTCATTCCCAACAACACACGTTTCTTTTGATCCATCATGCCGCAAAATTAAACAAATTCCCGTATCTTTACCCTTTCAAACTAAACAGAATGAGAGAATCATCATCACATAACCTATTCATCATTGTCCTTTCAGAACATCCGACATTAGGTACGCTCCTCCTCCCATACGTTGCCGAAAGTTCTTCTGAAAGAGAAGAACTCTGTTTAGTAGAACAAGCTTTCCACCTGTCTCCCAAGGCCATGGCACAAATGAGTAAAACAGAACAAAAGGCCATCGAAATAGCTTCACACTATACAGAGAAATATCTGATGACTGTCTACTCGAAGGATAAAACCGTTCCCAAATTCTTACGCCGATTGACCGAAGAACCGGAAAAATTGAGAAATATCCGCCTTTTCATCGAGAAGAAGTTACAGGAGATGATGGAATTGATACGTACCTATAACTTACCCTTATATCAAAAACAAAGCCGCAGCAAACTACTCTATCCACATCATGCATATCATATAAACAAAAGGGATGTAGAAGTTCACTTTTCATTTAAAGTCAACGAGCAGTCTTTCAATTATCAGTTGCAATGTTATAATGAAGGTAAAGCAATACCTCTTACTGAGTTAAAACCGGTCACTACTCTAACTTCTAATCCGGCTATATTATTACTGGGTATGGAAGTCTATATATTTCAACATATTGAGAGTTCGCGCCTCTTGCCATTCACCAGAAAAACGCACATCAGTGTAGATGCCTCGCTTACGGAGAAGTATATCGATAACATCCTCATTCCTGTAGCCCGTTATCATAATATCGATGTACAAGGATTAGAAATCAAAAAAGAAAAGAGGATATGCGAATGCTTGCTATATATAGAAGATACCATCTATAATACGCCACTCTTACGATTAAACTTCCGCTATGGAGACCAAGTATTCAGTTCGCAACCGGCTGACGGAATAAGGAGATTCATTTTTCGGGAAACACTGGAAGGGAAAAGTATCATACGTTATTTCAGGAGAACTCCCGATACTGAAAAGAAAGCAATACAATTGTTGCAGAATGCAGGACTGGAAGCAATCAGCGATTCACACTTCAAACTATCCGAAAACGTACCGGAAAAAAGTATCCACGAATGGATCGCTCATCACCATACAATGTTACAGGAATCATTCGTACTGACAAGTGGTATTCAAGACAGGCCGTATAGTCTGGATGAAATCCGGATTGAGCAAAGTTTTGATGACGGTCCGGATTGGTTTGAGCTCCACATCACAGCTGTCATCGGTGAGCTACGTATCCCTTTCAGCCGCTTTCGCAAGCACATTCTTGAAGACAGGCATGAATATACACTCCCCGACGGACGTATCATTTTACTTCCGGAAGAGTGGTTCACTAAGTACGCCAATCTGATGGAACTAGGTATGACACGCGGAAAAACAATTTATGTCAAGCACCCCTATATAGGAGTCGTTAGTTCTATTCTGGAAAGTAATACCCATAAAGACCCCCTTCCTCTTCAGCCTCAACAGGAATATCCAATCCCTAAAGGATTGAAAGCCCGGTTACGTCCTTACCAATATAAAGGATATGCATGGATGATGCACCTCTATGAGCAAGGATTCGGAGGTTGCCTTGCAGACGATATGGGTCTGGGAAAAACACTCCAGACACTCACCTTATTACAACAGATCTATAACGCTGACAGCAATAAGAGCTATCCGGCAGAAGGTGATAAAAGTGTTAATCCTTTACAAGAAAGTGTAATCAAAGTAAAGCAGGAGTGTAATTTCATGTTAAAAAAGGAGTCACACATTTCCGATGGAATGGGGCAATTTAGTCTTTTCGATGATTTAACAGCAGAAAATACGCTTCCTGGCTGTATAATTTCGGCAAGTAGTAGTAAGATCACCAGAAAACCGAGTACACTCATCGTTGTTCCTACCTCTCTGTTGCACAACTGGAAACGTGAGGCGACCCGTTTTACCAATCTGTCAATGGCAGAATTTAACAGTAACAGTTATTTTAAATCAGGGCACCCGGAACAGTTTTTCGACCGCTTTCAACTGATATTCGTATCATATGGTACCATGCGCAATAAAATAAATATTCTTCGTCAGTACAACTTTGAATACATCGTACTGGACGAAAGCCAGAATATAAAAAACAGCGACTCACTCACTTTCCGATGTGCCACCCAACTACGCAGCCATCGTAGACTGGTACTGACCGGTACACCTATCGAAAACTCACTAAAAGATTTATGGGCACAGTTTCACTTCCTTCAGCCGGAACTTTTGGGAAATGAGAGTGCGTTTACCAAACAATTCATCAACCCGATCAAGCAAGGAGACAGCCGTATGGAATTGCGCCTGCGCCAACTCATCACCCCATTCATCCTGCGCAGAAGTAAAAGGGAAGTTGCTCCCGAGTTACCACCACTCACGGAAGAAATCATCTACTGTGATATGGCCAAAAAGCAAAACGAAGTTTACCAACAGGAGAAAAACAGCCTGCGCAATACACTGTTGCAGCTTAATAAAAAACAGCACCAACAGTTCACTGTACTCAATGGCATCTCCCGGCTACGCCAATTGTCATGTCATCCCAGAATGATATTCCCCGAATCTAACACAGAATCGGGCAAACTGGAACAAATTATTGACATCTATGAAACTCTCTACAGTGAAGGGCACAAAGTGTTGATATTTTCATCTTTCGTAAAGCATCTGGAACTGATCGCTGAAGAATTCCGCAAACGTGGCTGGCAATACGCTCTCCTCACCGGTTCGTCCACCAATCGCCCGGAAGAAATAGCCCGCTTCTCTCAGACAGAGGAGATACGTGCTTTTCTCATCTCTCTCAAAGCCGGAGGAGTGGGACTCAATCTTACACAAGCGGACTATGTATTTATCGTTGATCCATGGTGGAATCCCGCAGCCGAAGCACAAGCCATTGCCCGCGCACATAGAATCGGGCAAGATAAGCAGGTCATTGCTTACCGTTTTATCACCAAAGACAGCATTGAAGAGAAAATCATCCGGTTACAAGAAGATAAACGTAAACTTGCCGAGACATTTATCACCGACAGCGAATCGATGCCTGTACTGACAGATCAGGAATGGATCGGGCTTCTGGAATGAACCAGACTTGTATTTTTTAACCGGACAGATAGACAAACTGTTCTATCTTGTGTAATATCTGACTTAATCGGAAAACAGGTAACCGCCTTGTTTACAGTTTGTACTATATTCGTCGCTCAGAAATATAGTATTAACTTTAATCCATTCTTGTATTATGAGAAATGTATATTACACCATTCTTGTATTCGTATGCCTTATAAGCAGTTTATCTGCAAAGGCTTCAACGAGGACAGAAGGAGATTCTGGTTTTAAAGACATCAAGCTGAATTTGATGAACGGAAATTTCCTATCCGACGAAGAAATCAACAACAAAACCCAGGTAACATTCGGTATAGCCATTGCCGAAGACGGCACCCCAACCCGTGTGGCAGCAGACGACGCAACTGCCAATATCATACTGAACAACTACAAATATCATAGCAACGAGCATGGTTTCAATCCGGGTACAGCTACCGTAAAAGTGCAAGGCCCGGTGAAAATCTCTATCGGTACATGTGCATGGGGTAGTGACGTCACCATTACGGATACTGGTGGGGCAAAAGTGGCAACTATGAATACCAACAACGGGAAATGCTATCACAACGATCAGACTTGTGCCGAAGCTTATTACAATGGAGAGCCAACTACTCTCTCAATAAAAGGAGGTAACTACATCCCATATCTCGCTATTGAAGCAGTTAATGAAGTTCCTGCAAACTCTAAAATAACGTTCTCAGCAGGCGAATATAGTAATGCCGGAATAGTTCCGTCAGAAGCAGAAGTACAAACAGGAGCAACCTATACTCTTCCTCTGAACAGAACAATGTATGTAGAAGGCAAGACACTTACTGCATGGACAGATGGTACTCTAAATTACAAACCGGGAGAAGAAGTTACAGTAGTAGCAGACCTTGCTTTGATACCTATATTTACAGATAACACCGTATCATTGGAAGACCGTGATGATGAAGTAACCATCGTTTGGGACTTTCAACAAAAGAATGGTGCGCCGGAAATGGCTTATGAAGGAAAAGCCGGTTTTTATGTATCACAAGCCGTAGTTAATGGTAACGTAATTGATGTAAGAATCGACTTCAACACCCAACCCGGTAAAATTAATAATGTGGGCCGGACAGATTGGGCACAAATGAATGCAGGAACTACTCTTACTTTCCCGGCTGTTAAAAACGCAGTTATATCTCTCGAATCGTATAATCCAACTACTACCACTACGATTGCCGGTGATACAAACTATCAATTGTCCGGCAATGTAGCAACTTATACGTATGGAGGTAGTGATAACACAATTGACATTGTTATAGGTGACGGAGGATACTTCAGATATTTCAAAATAGTATATCCGAAAGCTGAGTCCAATATTCAGGAACGTCCTGTTATTGCTACAGATTTCACTGACTGGGAAGCCGTTTCTTCTAATTCCGGTGATGTAAGCGTAGAAAAAACAACTACTTTCAGTAACGAAGCAGTGACTTTCACATTCAATGGTGTTACCGTTTCACCACAAGGACAGAATGTAGATAAATTCGGTGACCTGACAGGATACGCTATGTCCGAAAAGAATCTGTCCGGAGTTATCACAACATCCGCATTCAGCAATATCACTAAAGTACGTTATTTCCACGGAGCTACCGGTGGTAAACGTGGATTCAAACTGGAAAAGAAAAATGCAACTGATACCGATTGGGTAGTACTCTCCGATGCCTTTGCCGACCCGGCAAAGGGAGTATGGGTAGAATGCACCATAAATGAGGAAAACGTACAGCTCCGCTGGACCAACCTCGCTCCTACTCAGAATGCTTATATGTTCGAACTGGAGATTTACTCAAATGTTGAAATTACTGCCAAACAAGTAACATTAGCAACGAAAGTTTCTCCCGAAGAAGCCGGAAATGTATCCGTTTCTCCATCCAGCAGCCAGTATGACGAAGGTACAGAAGTAACGCTGGCGGCTAGAAAGAACTTCGGCTACAAGTTCGTGAAATGGACAGATGCAGCAGAAAACACTCTCTCTACAGAAGCATCCTACAAACAAACATTAAACGAAGATATGGTCATTACGGCCGTATTTGAACCGGTAGCTACTTATTCACTTACAACAAGTGCAGAAGGCGGAGCAAACAATTACATGGTAACAGCCACTCCTGATGCCACTGTCGTAAATGGTAAGAACATGTATGAAGAAGGTACCTTGGTCACTCTTACTGCTACAGAAAACCACATCCTCACATTCCTGAACTGGAAAAGCGGAGAGATGGGTTATGAACTTCCTGTGAGAATGGACAGTAACAAAGAGTTCGTTGCAGTATACAGTGCTGCCGATTATATTGTAGGATGGGATTTTGTTCGGAAAGGCAACAGCAGCCGTCCGGCAGACTTCGCTTCTACAGGTGAGAATGAAGCTACAACGCTCATTCTACGCAAAGAAGACGGAACAACTCAAGCATGGCTCGACAAATCAAAAGAGTCAGGGAACTACGAAGGTGAATCTGCCGCTGTAAACTGGAAGAACATCTCTGATAAATATTACTATGAAACCCGTATAAATGCTTCTGAGTTTATTGATATCAAGGTAACTTCCAGAATGCTGTACAACTATAACGCATATTCTGTACAGAAGTTAGAATACTCTCTGGACGGAACCAACTACACAGAAGCAGCCCGCATTACTCTACCGGGTGCTAAGGCATGGACACCGCTGGAAGCTACACTGCCCGAATCATGTAATAATGCCGCATCATTGTATCTCCGTTGGATTCCCGATTACAGTTCTGAGATTGTAGGTACCGCATCAGAAAATGATGGTACGGCAATCGGTTCTATCTACATCACCGGAGTACAAAAAGGAGTTGATCCGGAAAGAGCGCCCCTATTGCTCTCTTCTCTCCCCGCAAACAATGCTGAGGAGGTTTCTGCTACGGGCCGTATTGTACTGACATTCGATAATAAAGTGAAAATAGCTGAGGGAACTGTAGCAACGTTGGGAGACAAAACACTGACCCCGTCTGTAGCAGGCAGAACCATTACATTCCCATACATGGGTCTGGATTACAATACAACTTACACTTTCACATTGCCGGGCAACAGTATATCCGACTTCTTCGATAACAAGATAAAAGAGAATATCACTCTCAAATTCACAACGATAGCACCTCCGGTAGTGACTCCGGGCAGGTATGACGCCATCGTCAGCAATGCAGAAGAACTGCTCGAAGCACTGGCTAAAGGGAATGAAGCCTCTACATCAGGAGAGCGCTTCCGCATCTTCCTGCACGATGGAATTTACGATTTAGGAGAACTTTGCCTGACAGACGTGAAATCCAACATTTCACTGATCGGTGAAAGCATGGAAAACACAGTAATCGTAAATGAAGCACCGGTAGAAGGTATCTCCGTGTCAGCTACCCTACGCCCAACAGGAGAAAATATCTACATGCAGGACCTCACACTGAAAAACGATTATGATTATCAGGGAAGTACCGGACGTGCTGTCTGCCTGCAAGACAAAGGAAACAAAAACGTATATAAAAACGTACGTATGTTGAGCTATCAGGATACATATTACTCAAACAACAATCGTATGCGTTCGTATTTTGAAGACAGCGAAATTCATGGCACGGTAGACTTTATCTGCGGTGGTGGCGATGTCTTCTTCAACCGTACACTGCTTTATCTGGAAGACCGTTCGGGCAACTGTATCACGGCTCCGGCAGGTGACACTGAATGGGGATATGTATTCAATGATTGTACGATTGACGGATACGATGCAAACAAAGGTTCTTATGCCCTGGGACGTCCTTGGCAAGGTGCTCCGATGAGTGTATGGATTAACACAACCATGAAAGTTCTTCCGAAAGCAGAAGGATGGAGTGACATGAGTGAAACAATTGTCCCGAAACTATTTGCTGAATACAATAGCCACACCGAAAGCGGAATGGCTGTTGATTGCAGTGCCCGTAAAACTCAATACACAGGGGGAAGCATACCTTACAGCCCGGTATTGACTCAAGAAGAGGCATCCCGCTTTACTATCGAGAATGTATTGAGTGGCAGTGACTCCTGGCAACCGGCTTTATTAACCGAACAGGCAGCAGCCCCGATACTGACGGTCAATGGTTCTACCCTCTCCTGGAATGCCAGCGATTATGTATTCTGCTATGCTATCTGCAAAAACGGAAAAGTGATCGACTTTACAAATGAAACCAGCTATGCCATCCCGGCAGATGCAACCGATAATGATGTATTTACTGTGCGCGCCGCCAACCAAATGGGTGGATTGGGACAACCTTCCAATAACAGTAATGCCACTGGTATCGAACAGAGCACTGTAGCTAAAGAGGTAGTAGAACGTCAATACTTCAACGTGAACGGTATCCGCCTTAACAAGGCTGAGAAGGGACTAAACATCCTCCGTACCATCTATAGCGACGGTTCAATAGAAACAGTGAAAGAATTTGTAAAATAGTGGTGCTTGCCGCACCGGAAGGTGCGGCAAACGATGGTTAATTAAAACGCGGATTAACACGGTTTTGAGTGTATTTCACCACAGAGTAACACAGAGTTCCACAGAGTAGTATTTATCTGATGAAACGCGGATTAGCACAGATGAACGAAGATTAAAAGACTGTAGTTCTTTATCATACATTTGTTTTCCTTTGCGATAATCTGCGTTCATCTGCGTTTCAATAAAAATTTAAACTCTGTGGAACTCTGTGTTACTCTGTGGTGAATTTTGCTCCTTTCTAATCAGAAAACATTATCTTTGCATCCTCAAATCAAACACTGAGCAGAAAGATGGACTATAAAATCCTCGTACTCGACCTTGACGGTACACTAACCAATACCCGAAAAGAAATAACGCCCCGCAACCGGGAAGCATTGATACAAACACAACAACAAGGTACACGGCTGGTACTGGCTTCGGGCAGACCGACTTACGGCATTGCTCCATTGGCCGATGAACTGCAAATGAATCAGTTCGACGGTTATATACTCTCCTACAACGGCGGAGAAATCATTGACTGGAAAAGCAAAGAGATACTCTATGCAAATGTACTACCGGATACTGTCATCCCCCAGCTATACGAATGCGCCAAAAGAAATGAACTTGCCATCCTGACCTATGACAAAGAATGTATTGTGACCGAAACCCCGGAAGACGAATATGTAAAGAAAGAAGCCTTCCTTAACAAAATGGAGGTGCGGAAAAGTACAGACTTCCTGACCGATATCCATCTTCCTGTTCCTAAATGCCTGATCGTAGGCGACCCGGACAAACTCATAGCTGTTGAGTCCGAGCTTTCTATCCGGTTGCAAGGTCAGATCAGTGTTTACCGCTCCGAACCCTATTTTCTGGAACTTGTCCCACTGGGCATCGACAAAGCACAATCACTCACCGTATTATTGGAAAAGCTCGACATGAAACGGGAAGACATGGTAGCCGTGGGCGATGGTTATAATGACCTTAGCATGATTAAGTTTGCCGGGCTTGGAGTAGCAATGGCCAATGCTCAGGAGCCGGTAAAGAAAGCTGCAGATTACATCACTCTCTCCAACGACGAAGACGGTGTAGCTGCTGTCGTAGACAGATACTTTTCAGCAGCAAAATAAGAAATATCAATTATTTATTCTAACTTTGTGGTTTCAAACTGAATAAATCTCAAACGTTATGGAACATCAACTGACCATTTACAACACTTTAGATAGGAAAAAGGAGCTGTTCGTACCCTTACACGCTCCGCATGTAGGGATGTACGTTTGCGGACCAACCGTATATGGAGACGCCCATCTGGGACATGCCCGCCCGGCTATCACATTCGATGTACTTTTCCGTTACCTTACACACCTGGGATACAAAGTACGTTATGTACGCAATATCACTGACGTAGGCCATCTGGAGCATGACGCCGATGAAGGTGAAGATAAAATAGCCAAGAAAGCCCGCCTGGAAGAGTTAGAGCCGATGGAAGTGGTACAGTACTACCTGAACCGTTATCACAAAGCGATGGATGCATTGAACGTCCTTCCGCCAAGTATCGAGCCACACGCATCGGGACATATTATAGAGCAGATTGAACTGGTTAGCAAAATCCTGGAAGCCGGCTATGCTTACGAAAGCGAAGGTTCCGTCTACTTTGATGTAGCCAAATACAATAAAGATTATCATTACGGTAAACTCTCCGGACGCAACCTGGACGATGTACTGAATACTACGCGTGACCTCGATGGACAAAGCGAGAAACATAATCCGGCCGACTTCGCCCTTTGGAAGAAAGCACAACCGGAGCATATCATGCGCTGGCCTTCACCCTGGAGTGACGGTTTCCCCGGATGGCACGCAGAGTGTACAGCTATGGGACGCAAGTATCTGGGAGAACATTTCGATATCCACGGAGGAGGTATGGACCTGATATTCCCGCACCACGAATGTGAGATTGCTCAATCTGTTGCTTCACAAGGTGACGATATGGTACATTACTGGATGCATAACAACATGATTACCATCAACGGGACGAAGATGGGTAAATCTCTCGGCAACTTCATCACGCTGGACGAATTCTTTACCGGTAGCCACAAATTACTGGCACAGGCATATACACCTATGACCATCCGTTTCTTCATCTTGCAGGCACACTATCGCAGCACGGTAGACTTCAGCAATGAGGCTCTGCAAGCATCAGAAAAAGGATTACAGCGATTGATGGAAGCGATCGACAATCTGGAAAAGATTGTTCCCGCAACCGGTTCTTCAGTAAATGTAAAAGAACTGCGCACCAAATGCTATGAGGCCATGAACGATGATATGAACACACCGATTGTCATTGCCAACCTGTTTGAAGGGGCCAGGATGATCAACAATATCATTGCCGGCAACGATACCATATCTGCCGAAGACCTGAAAGAGTTGAAAGAGACATTCCATCTGTTCAGTTTTGAAATTCTTGGTCTGAAAGAAGAAGCAGGGGCATCAGATAGCCGTGAAGCTGCCTATGGAAAAGTGGTTGATATGCTACTGGAGCAGCGTGTAAAAGCGAAAGCCAACAAAGACTGGGCTACTTCGGACTTTATTCGCAATGAACTCACGGCACTGGGATTTGAAGTGAAAGATACTAAAGACGGATTTGAGTGGAGATTGAATAAGTAATCACTCTTACCCCTTATATAAGCAAAAGAAAGAGGTCAGAACCGGTAGTTATCACGGTTCTGACCTCTTTCTTTATACCTATCAATAAGTGTTTCAATACATATGAAACAACACTCTCAATCGATATGAAACAAGTGTTTCAACCCGTTGAGAAAAAACTCTCAACCTATTGAGAAAACTTTCTCAACGTATTGAAACAAAATTCTCAATCCGATAAAACAAGATGAAACATTCCATCATTAATAAGAAATCAGTTCAGAAAGTATCTGTCCTCTATACCAAGGGTCATCAATCTCCTTCAACATAGCCCCCATCTCTGTACAGAGTTGTTTCACTATTTCCTGATTCTCTTCCAGCGGAAGGTTATTCATCTGATAAGGATCCTTCAAGTCATCGAACAGTAAACTCTTTTTCAACTGCTTTGTATCACGGTCGATATAGAGAGCCAGTGTATAATGTGCTGTTTTAATACCTCTTGACGATGGGAAATACGACACAACCAATCCGTTTTCATCTTTCTCTCCATCCAGGTTCTGAATATAAAGAGCTCCTGTGGGACGCACAATATCCGCCTTTTCATCGAAGAACAACGGAGCAAAATTACGTCCTTGTACCTCAGCCGGAATAGAGTCTCCAAGGCCACACAATCCCAACAAAGTAGGCATGATATCCGGTGAGGAAATCATCAGATCATCTACACGTGGCTGAATCTTACCTGGATAACGCACCAGGAACGGAACGTTCATCGATTCCGCATAAGGAGAGTTTTTAGGATCATCCGTACGCTGACTGCACATTGTTTCACCATGATCGGAAGCAAATATAACGACTGTATTCTTATCCAGCCCCATCTCTTTCAATGCGTCCAGTATCTCACCAAAGGCCCGGTCTACCCCCGTCACTGAGGCGAAATAATAACGGGCAGACTCTGCCTTCTTCATCTTTGTATCCGCATTGGGACGAATCAAAAGGCTATCTAAAGGCTGATCTTTATACAAATCAAAGTCTTCTTCCATACAGTCATTGAGTGAACGATACGGACTATGGGGCGGATTCATTCCGACCATAATAAAGAATGGTTTCTTTGTATCACGTACATTGCCTTCATTTTTCAGATACGAAACGACCATTTTGGCCTCGTGCAAAGGTGACCACTCTTTAGGGTCATGTCTCTTGCCATCCGTATCCCAGTAATGAGGATTTTTATGTTCATCAAACGTGCCGTATGAATACCAATAATTGAAACCGTGGCGCCTCTCTTTGGGAGTATAAGCATCCCATACCGGCCGCTGCTCTTCTACATATTTTCCCGGATGCTCCGGATCATTAGGTGTAGGAAAGTCAGCATGGAGTTTACCAAAGTAAGCACAGTCGTATCCGGCATTATAGAATACATCGCCTATACACTCTGCATCTTCACGCAGTGAACTGATAGGACGACTGGAGTTACAATTCAATGGTACACCACTTTTATTTGGATACATACCCGTCAATAAACTACCCCGGTGCGGGCTACTCAGCGGACAGTTACTCTGTGCAGAAGTCAGCACTACCGATTCGCGGGCAAAAGCATTCAGGTTGGGGGTATGTACGGGGTCACCTTTGAAGTTTACCTTCTCCCGGAATCCATCCTGATTCCAGAACTCCATAGCCTGATTACGATACTGGTCCGGAAAAACATAGATAATATTGGGATGTCCGGCTTGCTCTACTTGCGGGGCTTTGCAACCCTGCAAAGCAAGCAAACTCAATCCGCCAAATAATAAGTTTACTCGATTGTTCATAGCTCTATAAGTCGTTAATAAGTAGTAAGTAGTTAATAAGTAGTAAGTAGTCAAGTAGTTAAGTAGTAAGTATGATACTATTTTCTACTTACTACTTAACTACTTGACTACTTAACTACTAATTAATTCCCCCCTTCCATTTCTCTTTTACGTATCAACGCTTCGAGGAAGTAGTAGTCGGCATAATTCAACGGAACATCAATCTCGGCACCGTGAGGAATACTACCTACAGAGTGCATCAGGATAAAGTTACCGTTTGTACCCACTGCCGCACGATAAGCCGGCGAGCCAAGACTTTCCATTATCTTATCGGCTGTTGCCTTATAATTATTCCCCGGGAGATAAGTTTCCAGCTCATACAAAGCTGAAGCCGTACAGGAAGCAGCAGAAGCATCGCGTGGTTCATTCGGAATATTAGGAGCATCAAAGTCCCAGTACGGTACAAGATCTTCCGGCATATTCTTATTGGTAAAGATAAAATTATACACCTTTTGCGCCTGATCAAGATACTTTTTATCATGTGTATAACGATAACAAGTAGTATATCCATAAAGTGCCCATGCCTGTCCACGAGCCCATGACGATTCATCAGCATACCCTTGTGCAGTTTGCCTTTTACGCACTTCACCCGTCTCCGGATCATAATCAACCACATGATAACAACTATTATCAGGGCGGAAATGATGAGCCATGGTAGTATCGGCATGTTTTACTGCGATATTATAGAAAGTAGAATCACCCGAAAGCGCAGTTGCCTCAAACAACAGTTCCAGATTCATCATATTGTCAATGATAACGGGGCATTTCCAGCCACGCGTTCCTTGCCAACCTCTATCAGCATCCCATGATTGAATTACACCGGCATTCGGACGAAAACGGGTAGACAATGACCGGGCGGTTTCAACAATTACATCTTTATATTCTTTTTTATCAGCCAGACGGTAACCGTTCAGATAGCTGCATCCAATCATAAAGCCCACGTCATGATGCCATTTCAAATGCTTTACTGAATCAAGAGCTTCTGTATATTTCTCTGCAAGAGGCAACCATTTCTTATCTCCGGTCAGCTCATAAGTGAGCCACATACTGCCAGGATAAAATCCCGAACACCAGTCGTCAATAGGGATATAGACTATATTTCCCTTTTCATCAATTGTACGGGGATTTAAAATCTTACCCGACTTTTCAATGATATCGGTCTGGATTGTGTTTTGTGCTACCGCATTGTCTATGTTATCCTGAATAAAGTCCTTTTCAACCGTTTTTTGGCTGTTACAACTCGTCAAGACCAGAAGGGAAAGCCCCAATGCACTCAAAATAGTTCTCATAATACATGGATTTATATTAGTAAAGTAATTAATTTCATGGTGGCAAAAATAAGGCAATCTTACAGATTTGACCGACCTAAATCATCCAATTAAGAGACATTTTTGGTACATTTGCAGAAAATAATGTGCCAATATACTAAAATATGCCGATGTGCCAATTGGCGTACGGTATTATTGCGCAGCCAATTGGCATATTGACACATAGAATAATTAGTTATTATGACACCACAAGAGTTTTTCAAAAATGACCTATTTGCCGAAAGGGCAGGCATTGTACTAATGGAAGTACGCGAAGGATACAGTAAAGCCAGACTGGAAATTAAAAAAGAGCATCTCAATGCAGGCAACCGCACGCAAGGAGGAGCCATCTTCACACTTGCCGACCTCGCCCTGGCAGCTGCTGCCAATTCACATGGGCAACTTGCTTTCTCTCTGTCCTCCAATATCACATTTTTACGCGCCAGTGGTGAAGGCGATACACTCTACGCCGAAGCCCGTGAACGCTACATCGGACGAAGCACCGGATACTATCAGATAGATATTACCAATCAGCAGAATGAACTAATTGCGACCTTTGAATCAAGTGTATTCCGCAAAGATCAGCAAGTACCTTTTACTTTGAAATGATTGAGGTCAACGGATAGCGATTCCCGGAAACACTCTTCAGAAAAGCTTTGGCCGATCCGATATTCAGAAACATATCTAAACGGACAGGGAGGTGATTCTTGTCATCCGTAATATAAAAAGTAATGACCTCCTTCTCTTTGCCTTTATCAGTGTATTCTACAAACGAAAAAACAAGGCAGCGATACGTAGTATCATTTTCTGCTGTGATATTCTTCATCCCGCGATAGATCAGCGTCTGCTCCTCTACCCTACGTCCTGTAGCCATCGGGAAGTTGATCTTTTGCCCCACTTTATAATCCTTTGGATCGTAGGAACGAGCCTGTGCCAGAATACTAAGCATATCAAAAACACAACGGCTGTCACTATATTCCGTCTCCACTATCTCACCATCCCGGTAAGTCCGCTTCTGATTGACAAAACATAAGCCGTCTTTATAAGAGAACCAGGCCTCATCCACTGTATAGCGCTTACCTTCTTCAGCACCCTTCCGAAAATAACGGGGTTCGAGCTTCTCACCGACAATGCACGTCAGCGTATCACGCATTTTAAAAAAGAAATCAACCTTCTTACTGCTTATGGATAAAAGATTAAACCGGTAGGCAGGTTTGGAATGATAAGTGGTCGCATTCGTTGTAAGACTGGCTATCCCGGCTTTGATCCATACAAATTTCCAGTTAAAGAATAAGTCGTACATCACATGCTCGCCAGATTTAAATGCTTCATTGGGTGCTTCACACTGGGCCTTAACAGGCATAGAGCAACACAACCCTACCAACAGCATAAGCCATACTAAATTTATCCGTTTACTAATTGCGGCGATTGTTATTTCTATCTTTTTTTTTCTTGTCTTCATCTGGTTTTTGCTTTTTAAGTTCATCCGGCTTCTGTTTGTCTAATGGAAGAGCCTTTACATCCCAGGTCTGTTCAACCTCCCAATTGGCTTTAGGTTCGAGTATCTGAGGATAGTAATACACCATTTCCGGCTGACGCTTTGTCTCGTATTCACCGCTATCCCATACACCATTCCCATTCGTATCATTTATCAAACGGGCACAATACTTACCCGGGTTCAAGAAATAGAAGTCGGCCTGCCCATTGACAACCGGGACTTTTCGCACCACCTTATCCTGCGTATCAAGCAGTTCTACAAATGCAATAGAGTCACATCCTGAAACATTAAAATAGATGGCCCCGTATTCCTCCAGCGAACGAACTTTTATATTCTGTTTTATTTTATCTGTAAACAAACCGTAGATGCCATGAAAAGCTGTAGAATCTACAGAGAACTCATATTCCCGCGTTGGCTCCCATTCATAATACAAGTTATATTTACGTAGATTCAACGAATCTTGTTCAAAGGTAAAGGAGATATCTTCCCATAAAGTATCTACCTTCTGTTTCAAATGAATAGCTGCACTATCAAATGAAACTATCGGCTCGTCAAAAGAGAGTGAGATATAATCATATACGTCCATTGTAGACGGGATATACGTAGATACATGCAGGAACTTGGTTGGCTCCGGTTCCTCTTCTTCACCTTTCTTTTTCTTCTTTTTCTTAGGTTCGTCCACAGCCTTCTTTACAGTCTTCGCCACCAGGTTAAGAGTATCCGTACGGGGTACTAACTGATTAAGTGTATCTGTATACAAATAATTCAGGCTCAAAGATAAAGTATCCTGTTTATAAAGTAACGAATCTTTCACCCAATAGTGAATGGTATCATTAGTCAGATTCTTCTCTATAATAAAGGCATCCCTCTCATCAAAATTCAATCCTTTCAACACAGGCAGCGTATCTGCTTTTGCTGCAAAGTAAAGCGTGAACTTCTCAGGAGTCAACCGTTCGTTTTTCACAAGATATTGTGAAAACAAATCTTCCTTAAAGGAACGCAGAATCACATTGTCCGGTAAATAATAAGTATATTTCCTTTCTACAACCGTGTCGATGGTAAGAGAGTCCACCCAGGTAGTATCCTGACGTATACGTTCTTCCCAGCGGGGAATAACCAGCGAATCATTAAAAGCAAGTGCTTCACTCTTCTGGCTGAAAGCAAAGTTCTGGTCGGCATCCATCAAACCAAAAATGCGATATTTCCCCGGAGCAACACCACGAATCGTAAAATGTCCACGGCTATCCGTACGGGCTACTCTGTCAAAAGGAAGTTTCGTAAATGCAGTATCAGACAGATTGGAGTGCATACCTACCAGCATTCCTTTAACGGGCTCCAGGTTGGAGGCTTCGAGCAATGTTCCGGATACTTCCATCGTATCAATCGCACTTCCGGTAGAGAAAGTAAAGGCAAAATTACCTAACGGATTGCCTTCATTGTTATCAACAATAGCATCCGAGAAATCAATTGTATAAGTTGTGTTAGGCTTCAAAGAATCAAGCAGGTTGACACTTATCTTCTTTCCTGATGCCTTTATCTCCGGTTGCTGCACCTGAGGAGGAGAAATCACGACCTTTTCATTCGCTTTCTCAAGCTTAATGAATTCGTCAAAAGAAAGTGATACTTTTGTTTTTGTATTATTAAGTGCCCCTGCAGCAGGCGTGCTGCCAATAAAACGGGGAGGAGTCTCATCAAGTGGTCCTCCATCGGGCCTTCCTATACTGGCACACGAATAGAGAGCAGCTATCACCGTAACCACAGCCAATACCTTGCGAATAAGCCTCTTCATATTATATTCTTTTCTTAACATGATGCAAAAATAAAGGTTCTCAGAGAATAAATACTATACTTTACACTTATTTAAAGGAAAATGTTCAAGTAATAGTGCTTCCCGCACGGGGAGGTACGACAAGCGATGATTCGTTGAAACGCAGATGATCGCAGATTTTCGTAAAGGAAAACGAATGTATGATAAAGATCCACAGTCTTTTAATCTGCGTTCATCCAGGTTTCTTTTAAACTCTGTGCCCTCTGTATCCTCTGCGGTTAAATACACTTAAAACTGTACAGTGACGAAACTTATGGCCCAATCTTTTCGGTAGCGGAAGTATCCATAGACGATATCGATCCCCTTGTTCGGTATTGTACTTTGTCTTTCTCAGGAAGGAACGTTCCTTTCCCCGGTGAGTAGTCTTGTTTTAGATGTACATGTAAAGCAGCATGAGATGCACATGTCGTGTTGTCCCACATGCACATGTCGTACTGCTTTACATGTACATCTAAAACAATGTTACACACCGAGGCTTCATACGTTACTCTACGAGATAGAGCTTTATCAATACCGGAGAAAGAGACTGATAGCAATGACAAACGCCATTAAGCTCAAAACCGTACAGATATGAGCGAAACTCACCACAGAGTAACACAAAGTTTCACAGAGTACTGTTTATCTGATGAAACACGGATTAACACAGATAAACACAGATAGATTAAAAGACTGTAGTTCTTTATCTTAGTTTTGTTTCCCTTTGCGAAAATCTGCGATCATCTGCATTTCAATAAAGATTTAAACTCTGTGGATCTCCGTGTTACTCTGTGGTGAAATATATTCAAAACCGATCAATAATGAACAATTTGCCAATGTGTTAATTTGGCAATGTCTTTCAGCAATACAGTGTAGCTAATTGGCGCATTGGCATATTGGCCACATAACTTTATTGTTTTATTAACAAAGAATCAAAGTAATACAACCCCGACAAGTCTTTAAATGTTATAATTTACCAATGAATGTACCATTCAGACAATACCTATATTAATAAGAGAAAAACATAGTTAAAAAAGAGTCGGTTATCGAACATTTATATAAGAATTTAAAGTACTTTTGCAGCGAAAAACTAAAGAGAAGAGTCTCAGTTTTCTCCTTCTATCCCTAATAATACTTATGAGCACACTATTTGTAGAAAATTTATCAATAAACACTGAATATAGAAGTATGAAAAGTAGAATTGTATTATTTGCATTTTGTTTGGCCCTCTTGTCGAGTTGTGGCAAAAAGGGTTTTGACTTGGGAGGAACCCCGGAATGTGCAGTGCAGGCATTGCAACCGACAACAGTTAATCTGACGAGTTCTTATCCGGCTACTATTAAAGGAAAACAAGATGTTGAAATCCGGCCACAGGTGTCTGGTTTCATCACTCAACTTTGTATCGACGAAGGTTCAATGGTAAAAAAAGGACAAGTGTTGTTCGTCATTGACCCGGTACAATACGAATCAGCCGCACGTGCAGCTAAGGCCGCAGTACAAACTGCAAAAGCAAACGTAGCTACCCAGGAAATCACAGTTAAGAATAAACGGGAATTAAACAAAAAAAACATCATCAGTGATTATGACCTGGAAATGGCCGAAAACACATTGGCTTCTGCCAAGGCACAACAAGCTTCTGCCGAAGCACAGTTAATCAGTGCCAATCAAAACCTGGCATATACCCGTGTCACCAGCCCGTCTAATGGTGTAGCAGGCTCTATCCCCTTCCGTGTAGGAAGTTTGGTTAGTGGTTCCAGTGCAACTCCGCTGA
This sequence comes from Bacteroides sp. 41_26, assembly GCF_949740115.1. Taxonomy (NCBI): domain Bacteria; kingdom Pseudomonadati; phylum Bacteroidota; class Bacteroidia; order Bacteroidales; family Bacteroidaceae; genus Bacteroides; species Bacteroides sp. 41_26. The sequence continues at coordinate 17,854 of NZ_CATJGZ010000061.1, read as the reverse complement.
CCACTGTTTCGGATATTTCTGAAATGTACGTCTATTTCTCACTTACAGAAAAAGAATTGCTCAGCCTGATCCGCAAAGATGGCTCTCAACAGGAAGCATTGAACAACTTTCCACCCGTTCAATTGACTTTGGCAGACGGTACCCTGTATGGTGACAGTGGAAAAATAGAAACGGTCAGTGGTGTTATTGACCAGAATACCGGTGCGGTAAGCATTCGTGCTACTTTCCCCAACAAAGGCCACTTGCTGAGAACCGGAGGAACAGGCAGTATCCTTATCCCTTATAGTTCACCCAACGCACTTGTTGTTCCGCAAAAAGCAACTTATGAAATTCAGGATAAGAAATTTGTGTATGTACTGCAAGACGACAACACGGTTAAGAATACAGAAATCAAAGTACTCAATCTTGATGACGGACAAAATTACATTGTTACTTCAGGACTGAATGCGGGCGATAAAATCGTATTGGAAAACGTAAGTACACTAAAAGACGGCGCAACGATCAAGCCGCTTACTCCACAAGAGTCTGCCGAACATTTCAAAGCATCATTAGAGCAGAAGAAATAAGTAAACATGTAAAATCAGAAGATTAAAATATGAAATTAGATAGATTTATTAACCGTCCGGTACTATCAACGGTCATCTCCATCCTGATAGTAATTCTGGGTATCTTAGGCCTTATATCACTGCCTATCTCCCAATATCCGGACATCGCACCTCCTACTGTACGTGTCAGCACGACTTATCAGGGAGCCAATGCACAGACTGTATTGAACAGTGTGATTGCTCCGCTTGAGGAGCAGATCAATGGTGTGGAGAACATGATGTACATGACTTCTACGGCAACTAACACCGGAGATGCCTCCATTGAAGTTTACTTTAAACAGGGAACCGACCCGGATATGGCTGCCGTGAACGTGCAGAACCGTGTTGCCAAAGCTCAGGGCTTCCTCCCAGCAGAGGTTACACAGGTGGGTGTTATCACCTCTAAACGGCAAACCAGTATGTTGCTTGTCTTCTCTCTCTATAGTTCTGACGACAAGTACGACAATGAGTTTCTTGAGAACTATGCCAAAATCAACGTTATTCCGGAAGTACAGCGTGTGCCGGGGGTAGGTGACGCCATGGTAATGGGGTCTGACTACTCCATGCGTATCTGGCTGAAACCGGAAATAATGGCTCAATATCACTTGATGCCGACTGACATCTCCGCTGCCCTGGCAGAACAAAATATCGAAGCTGCCCCGGGTTCACTGGGCGAACGCGGTAACCAGACTTTCCAATATACATTGAAGTATAAAGGCCGTCTGCAAAGCCAGGAAGAATTTGAGAATATCGTCATCCGCGCCACTGCCGATGGTGAAGTATTACGCCTCAAGGATGTAGCCAACGTTGAATTGGGACGTCTGACTTACGGGTTTGCCAATAAAACAAATGGTCATCCGAGTGTAACTGCCATTATCTTCCAGACAGCGGGTTCCAATGCAACACAGATTATCCAGGATTGCGAAACTTTACTGAAAAATGCAGAGAAAACAATGCCTCCGGGCGTAAAAGTAAGTATTTCGCAGAATGCCAACGACTTCTTATTCGCTTCCATTCATGAAGTAATCAAAACGCTGATTGAAGCCTTTATTCTGGTGTTCATCGTGGTATACATCTTCTTGCAAGACCTGCGCTCTACATTGATTCCTGCCATTGCCATCCCTGTAGCCTTGATTGGTACATTCTTCGTACTTTATATCATCGGATTCAGTATCAACTTGCTGACCCTTTGCGCCATGGTGCTCGCCATTGCCATAGTGGTCGACGACGCCATCGTCGTCGTCGAGGGCGTTCATGCCAAGCTGGACCAGGGTTACAAATCAGCCCGTCTTGCTTCCATTGACGCCATGAGTGAATTGGGTGGTGCCATTGTTTCTATTACGCTGGTAATGATGTCCGTGTTTATCCCGGTTAGCTTTATGTCGGGAACATCCGGTGTATTCTACCGCCAGTTCGGTCTTACCATGGCGATTGCAATCGGACTTTCTGCTGTAAATGCATTAACACTGACTCCGGCATTATGTGCTATCTTATTGAAACCTCATGATCCGGAAGAAAGAAAGAAATCTACTTTCGTCAGCCGTTTCCACACTGCATTCAATGTTTATTACGACGGGATATTAAAGAAATACAAGAAAGGTACACTGAACTTTATCCATAAGCCCTGGCTGACGATAGGATCCGTAGTAGCCGGTATCGCCTTGCTGCTCTTCTTTATGAAGATCACTCCTACCGGACTGGTTCCCAATGAAGATACCGGTACCATTATGGCAGTTGTCGATCTTCCTCCCGGTACATCACAAGACCGTACCGAACAGGTATTGATGCAAATAGACAGTCTGCTTGCTTCCGAACCCGCTATCGAAAGCCGTACGATGATTTCCGGATACAGCTTCATGGCAGGTCAAGGACCGGGATACGGTTCATTTATCTGTAAGTTGAAAAACTGGGATGACCGTACCATTGAGCAGCGTTCCGACTTTGTCTCTGGTATGCTTTACCTCAAAGCCCGTAAGGTAATAAAAGATGCACGCGTTTTGCTGTTTGCACCTCCTATGATCCCCGGATATAGTGTATCCAACGGTTTTGAGTTGAACTTGCAGGACAAAACCGGGGGTAGCCTGGACAAATTCTATGAGGTGGCACAAGACTTTATAACCAAGTTGACAGAGCGCCCTGAAATTGCTTCGGCACAAACTTCATTTAATCCGAACTTCCCGCAATACATGATTGATATTGATGCGGCAGCTTGTAAAAAAGCAGGTTTGACTCCGAATGCAATCCTAACGACCCTACAAGGTTATTATGGTGGTCTATACTCATCCAACTTCAACCGTTTCGGTAAGTTGTACCGTGTAATGATCCAGGCCGATCCTAACAGTCGTACCAATCTGGAGTCTTTGAAATCAATCAAAGTGCGTAACGGAAATGAAATGGCTCCCATCACCCAGTTCATGACTATCAAGAAAGTATACGGACCGGATAATATCACCCGTTTCAACATGTTTACGTCTATGAAGATCAACGGTAACCCGGCTGATGGTTATAGTAGTGGTCAGGCTATTCAAGCTATGCAGGAAGTAGCAGAACAAACCCTGCCAACCGGATTCGGCTATGAGTTCTCCGGTATGACCCGTGAAGAGCAGAGTTCAAGCGGCAGTACAACGGCAATGATCTTTATCCTTTGCTTCGTATTCGTTTACTTGCTGTTGAGTGCCCAGTATGAAAGTTATATCCTGCCATTGTCAGTATTGCTTTCTGTACCATTCGGTCTGGCCGGTAGTTTCATTTTCGTACATCTGATGGGGCTTGCCAACAACATTGTCCCGATACTTGGGGCAGCGACCAACAACATCTATATGCAGATTGCCTTGATTATGTTGATCGGTCTGTTGGCAAAGAACGCCATTTTGATTGTAGAGTTTGCCCTCGACCGTCGTAAGATGGGTATGAGTATTACCTGGGCTGCAGTATTAGGTGCCGGTGCGCGTCTTCGTCCTATCCTGATGACCTCATTGGCTATGGTAGTAGGTTTGCTTCCTATGATGTTCGCCTTTGGTGTAGGTGCCAATGGTAACCGTGCATTAGGTGCTTCTGCCGTAGGTGGTATGTTGATTGGTATGATTTGCCAGATATTTGTAGTACCCGCATTGTTCGTAATCTTCCAGTACTTACAGGAGAAAATCAAACCGATGGAATGGGAAGATATCGACAATTCAGATGCTGAAACAGAAATTGAACAATATGCTAAATAAGATTAGAAGTTAGAAGCCGGCAGTTAGAAGTTAGAAGAACCCCATTCTTCTCCTGCTAACTACTAAATTCTAAATTCCAACTACTAAATAAGATTAGAATGAAGAAACAAATTATATATATGTTGTGTGCAACTGCTCTTCTGAGCAGCTGCCACATCTATAAATCGTATGACAGGCCCGAAGACATACTGACTGCCGGTTTGTATCGCGACACGGTAGCTACCGGTGATACACTGGCCTCAGATACTGCCAACTTCGGCAATCTGCCTTGGAGAGAAGTGTTTACTGACCCTCAGTTGCAAACACTTATCGAGCAAGGGTTAGCCAATAATACCGACCTCCAGACAGCCATCCTGAAAGTAGAAGAAGCAAAAAATGCGCTAATGACTTCACGTCTGGCTTATGCTCCTTCGTTAGCACTGTCGCCACAGGGAACAATCAGCAGCTTTGATAAAAGTGCTGCCACCAAGACGTATTCGCTGCCGGTAACAGCCAGCTGGGAAATTGACTTGTTTGGAAAATTGCTGAATGCCAAACGTGGTGCACAAGCTACCCTATTACAAACCAAGGCTTACCGCCAGGCTGTACAGACACAAATTATAGCCGGTATCGCCAATACGTACTATACATTGCTAATGCTCGACCGTCAGATGGACATCTCCGAACAAACAGCCGACATCATGAAGCGCAATGTAGAAACAATGCGTGCCATGAAAGATGCAGCAATGACCAATGCCGCTGCTGTTTCACAAAGCGAAACGGCTTATGCACAAGTATTGGCATCCCTTCCTGCTATCCGTCAGAGCATTCGTGAAACAGAGAATGCACTTTGTATGCTGCTCAGACAAGCTCCGCAAACCGTCAAACGCAGTACACTTGAAGAACAGCAACTGCCTTCTGAATTTTCAGTAGGAATACCTCTCCAGTTATTATCGAACCGCCCCGATGTGAAAGCTGCTGAAATGGCATTGGCCAATACTTACTATAACACCAATTCAGCTCGTGCTGCTTTCTATCCGCAAATTACAATCAGCGGTTCTGCCGGTTGGACTAACAGTGCGGGGAGTATGATTGTCAATCCGGGTAAACTTCTTGCTTCAGCTCTTGGTTCACTGACACAGCCTCTATTCTATCGTGGTAGTAATATTGCCCGTTTGAAAATAGCCAAAGCACAACAGGAAGAAGCAAAACTTGCTTTTCAGCAATCTCTGCTGAATGCCGGAAGCGAAGTTAGTAATGCCCTTTCTTTGTATCAAACAACAGCCGAAAAAACCTCTGCACGTAAATTTCAGGTAGAATCTGCAGAGAAAGGTGCTGAATATACAAAAGAATTGTTTAAATTAGGCACGTCTACTTATCTTGAAGTACTGTCAGCAGAGCAATCACTGCTTAGCGCACGTTTGTCGCAGGTATCTGACAGCTTCGACAGCATGCAGGCTATAGTAAGCCTGTATCGTGCATTGGGTGGTGGAAGAGAAGATTGAGGAAACGTTTCCTCAATCGTAAATCGTTAATAATTAAATCGTAAATAATATGATTAGTCCGTTAGCTTATGTAGACCCCGAGGCAAAAATTGGAAAAAATGTCACTATCGAACCTTTTGCCTATATCGAAAAAGATGTCGAAATCGGGGACGACTGTGTAATCATGGCCTACGCCAGTGTTCTGAAAGGAACACGTATGGGTAAAGGTAATAAGATACACCACCATGCAGTACTCGGTGCAGAACCTCAGGACTTCCACTATACGGGAGAAGAAACCAATCTGATTATTGGTGACAACAATCATATCCGTGAAAATGTAGTAATCAGCCGTGCAACCTTTGCAGGCAATGCTACAAAAATTGGAAATGAGAACTTCCTCATGGATAAGGTTCACATCTGTCACGATGTTCAGATAGGCAACCATTGCGTAGCAGGAATTGCAACAACAATAGCCGGCGAATGTACACTTGACGATTGTGCTATCCTAAGTGGTAACGTTATCCTCCATCAGTATTGTCATGTAGGTAGCTGGACATTGATCCAAAGCGGATGCCGCATCTCAAAAGATGTTCCTCCATATATTATTATGTCAGGTAATCCAACTACTTATCATGGGGTGAATGCTGTTGTACTGACTCAACACCACAATACTTCGGAGAGAATTTTACGCCATATTGCCAATGCCTACCGTTTGATTTACCAAGGTAATTTCAGCCTGACTGATGCTGTACAGAAAATCATAGATCAGGTACCAATGAGCGAAGAAATCGAAAACATCGTTAGCTTCGTGAAAGGATCGGAACGAGGTATTGTAAAATAAGCCTGAAAAATATACTTAAAAGAAGAAGGTTCTGTTTGCCCTTAAAAGGGTAGACAGAACCTTCTTCTTTTAATCACCAATCATCCATATAAACTTACCACCATAAGATCCTCCATCAGAATTCCTCCACTTTCCTCTCTAATGCAGATATATTATATCAAATAAAAGTTAACAAGCCTTCTTCGTTAGCTAAGGAGTCTGAAAAATAAGAATAACTTTCATCTGAATTTGTTCTCTACACTCTTTTATCTATGTAATATGTAAATATATACAGATAGATTTAAAAGAAGAACAGAAGAGATATTTCACTGATCATTTATAAACTAATAATCAAAAAGAATGAAACAAAAAGATTTCGTATTTTTCATGCGCTCTGTAATCTATAACTTTGAGAAGAATAATAATCACGGGACCGCGCATATATACAAAAGCAGTTTAAATAGTTTTATAGGATTTTGCCATAGCAACACAATACCTTTCAAAAAAATTACACCGGAATTATTGAAAGGCTTTGAATCATATTTAAGGCAAAAACAAAGAAGCTGGAATACAGTGTCCACGTATCTACGGGCATTACGGGCCACCTACAACCGTGCTGTCGATAAGCATCTGGCTCCCTACGTTCCGCGCTTGTTCAAGCAGGTTTATACAGGAACACGGGCAGACAGAAAGAAAGCATTGAATATCAAAGATATGTCCCGAATACTTCATAGCTGGAATACAGATGAAACACCCCACCACCTTTCCCGTACGCACGGTTTATTCATTCTTATGTTTATGCTGCGTGGCTTACCTTTTGTAGATTTGGTGAACTTACACAAAAAAGACTTAAATGGCAACATCATCACCTACCGTCGCCGCAAAACGGGTAAACAACTAACCGTAAAAATACCTCAGGAAGCATTAAGTATTCTGGAGGAATATATGGATACAAATCCACATTCCCCTTACCTGTTTCCATTTCTGACCCATAAAGAAGGTACAACAGAGGCTTACCATGAATATCAATGGACACTACGCACATTCAATCAGCAGCTTTCTCTTCTAACAGAAGTGCTTCGGCTCAGGACACGCCTGAGTTCATATACCGCAAGGCACACATGGGCTACCCTGGCTTATTATAATGAAATCCATCCCGGAATTATTTCAGAAGCAATGGGACATTCATCAATTACAGTTACGGAGACTTATTTGAAGCCCTTCAATATTGAAAAAATAGATGCAGCAAACAGGAAAATCATTTCGTCAGTAATACACCTCAATCCATGAACTGCTGACCTTATTACTTTGTAGGTAACAGAATATATATATTGGTACAAAGATTAAAATATTTTTCCTATGAACAAAATAATCCTCCTATTTTTTTATCAAAACAAGGAAATATAAATCAAAAATTAAGAATAGAGGAACATTTCACCCAAACTACTCATAAAACAACCTTATAATGTAAAAGAATAACATCACCATATCTATCCGAATAAATATGGACTACATTACTATTGCATCTACTTCTATGCAAATGATAAATAATTTAAAAAACGGCTACTCAAAACGCTTTAGAGCTCCTGTTTTACCTTTTTTCTGTTACCTACAAAGTAACAGAACTATAACCTGAAAATAATATTATTAACAAAAAAGCAAAACAGACAGGAGTTATGATAACATGGTTTGGTAGTTTTTTATTTTCGAGCAACAGAAAGGAGTATATTAACATCGCAGCTACATTTAATACTACTCCCTGGCGGGTTTATAGCCTTGCTCACAGATCCAGAGCCCGCAGCAGTAAAGAGGCCCAAATATTAACAGAGCTAAAAGAAAGAGGGATAATCACAATCGTCCGTCTCTTTTAATCAGAAAAAAAGAAGATGCTTACATACTCTAATTGTTTATCAACATAAAAGTCGGATGCATCTTCTTCTTAATCAATTTGTGACTCATTTCATACGTAATATTTTAGTAAACTCCTTCATTACTTCTTTCAAAACAACTGTTGTGAGATCATCAATCTCTTTATATGCAAATCCATGGGCATAATATTCTTTACATAAATTATCTAAATTCTGATCTAGCCGAATCGTCTTGTGTGAACTTGAATCATATATATACCATTCCAATACAACATTCGTACTTACAAATAAGTCTTGCTCACCCTTTGGAAAAGTATATGTCTGACCTACATTATTAACCTCAAAACCAGAATAAGAAGTAATAGGATCATTCAAAGAGCCGTCATCGGTTACTTTCTTACCGCCAACATGCATTACAGTTTTCATATCAGCCAACATAATAACCATATCAGGCTGATATTTTTCAGCTATAGCCAATAACAAACTATCTTTATTGTTGGTGTTTTTTCTTGTATAAATCGAAGAACAGTCTCTGTTTCTCTGTTCATCGATATATTTTTCCAGCTCGTTCAATAAGCGATGAGACAAAGATCCATTTTCTATTGAAATAACATAACTACCTTTTTTCTTACGATCAGAAGCGTTTAATAACATAGAGTATAGAATTTCTCCATTACTATCCTCCTTAAAATTAGAATTATGTATAATGCAGACTGTACCCTTTGGTACATATATGCTTTTTTCTTTCACAGCATCTCCTGTTTCTGCATTACGAACTACACTGGAAACCATTTGTTTTCCAGTAGCACAACTCACCAAGCAAACTGTACACAACATTAAAAGATAAAATGAACACCTCATAATATTCAATTTTAAATTAAACATCAATAATAAGAAGTAAGTACTTTCCACTCTAACAATTCTCAAATATAGTTTTTTTTATTACAACAATGTAAGAAAATTCTCATTATTATATTCTAATAGTCAACAATATAAAATAAATTCTTATATATATTTTTTCTTATCACTGTTCGGTTATATTTCTCAATACAAATCTATAAATGTTTCTCCCTATATAAAGAGATCCAACCTATACTATATTTCCTACCACTAACAGTACACTTGTATACATACAAACAGTAACTTTGATATAAAAAGAACTCAAGGAGCGGAATATTAGAACATCCAGATGTTTCCCATTATAACATCCGGATGTTATAAATACAGCAAGAGCATACCAATATCCATATCACATTAATAAACAACATATTAAATGCATGCATTTATAGACATAATAATATACTATTTTTATATTTTAGATTATATGCTATGTGGATACCATCAGCAGTTTCAGAAGAATAAATAAATGCAGAACAAAAAAAATTCCACCTGTTATGAACTTTAAGGGAATTAGCCGTTTCGTTCAAAACAGGTGGAAGAAGATAAACACTCTTGTTTATTCCATTTCCAATGTACCGAAGAAATCGGGACGATGAAAATCTGGTTTCTCTATCTCGATAGGATTCCAGGAAAGGAAATGCGGAGTTTGAAGTTCGTCACCACATTTGTAGAAGTTCGCCTTTATTGTTTTACCATCCAGTGAGGTTAACTGATGTTTAAAAAATGCAGTATAAGGAATAACCAAGGCAACCTCCCAGGTTATTTCTCCTACCCGCTCTTCAAAAGGTACACGTCCGAGACTTGACCAACGCTGTACCTGAGCCGTTACATCTACCGGCGCATGTTCACGGTTGTTACGTTGTGGACCGGCCCCTATCAAAACAGTCCCAATACAATTACATTCAATATTATAGTAGATTCCGTCGCCGGCAGGAATAGAAAAGAACTCCACACAGGAATCAGTCCACACCGAACCGTTATCTTCGCCATAGCGGGCACGCACGCTGGCCTCTGTTACTTTAAAATGCAGCAAAATGGCACTCTCTGTATGAGCTACCCGAAATTCTACTTTCGGACAATAAGGATATTCTGTCCAATTCACTTGATTAATAGGCTGGAATCCAATCTTTTCTTCATCCAGCAATTTAGGAAGTGAACTGACTTCCACGTTGGCTACACTAATTTTTTTTACTTTCATAGCTTCATGTATTTCTATAAGTCAAACAAAAGTAATATATTTGTGGTTAGTTTCACCTTAAACCCGGCAAAAAGTGAAAAAATTCATCCTTTTATTCTTAGTTATACTTAATACAGTCACCGTTCTTGCTCAGAAACAAAACATAACTTTCAGTCATCTGACTACTGATGACGGGTTATCTCAGTTTTCTGTGAACAGTCTCTATGTAGACGAAGAAGGGGGAATCTGGATAGGCACACGTGAAGGGCTGAACCGTTACAATGGTAATAATATAAAAACATTCAAACTACAGAAAAACAATCCTAACAGTTTGTTCTGTAATACCATTCTTCGTATTACAGGAGATCAGAAAGGAAAAGTCTATGTGCTATGTACGGAAGGTGTAGCCGAGTTCGACCTTACCACCCAAAAGTTTACCACTTTATTGCAAGGAAAAGTCACAAGTATTTATTTTAACGAACGTCTTTTTATCGGTAAAAAGGATGAAGTATATGTATTCAATAAGGAGACACGGAACTTTGATCTTACTTACCACTTGGCAGGAAAAGATATTTCTATCGTTTGCCTCCATCTTGACGATAAAGGTAATCTATGGATGGGAACCGAAAACAGCGGCGTTTACAAACTAGACAAAAACAAAACACTTACCCACCCCATTGAAAAGGGAAATATAACAAGTATTTACCAGGATTCTTCAAAAGAGCTATGGATCGGAAGCTGGGAATACGGATTATATCACATCGACAGAGGGGGAACAATACACAATATGCGTCACGACCCGTTAAATCCAAATAGTGTTTCTTCTGATTTTGTCAGAGATTGTTGTGAGGATAACAATGGAAATATTTGGATCGGTACATTTAATGGGCTGAATCGTTATCAAAAGAAGAATGGCCGTTTTGACGTTTATACAGCAGGCCATGAAACAGAAAGCCTCACGCACTCTTCTATCTGGTGCATTGTAAAGGACGCCCAGGGTACCTTGTGGCTCGGTACCTATTTCGGAGGAGTAAATTATTTCAATCCGGAATACGAAATTTATACCCGATACAAAGCTTCCGATACAGAACGGGATGGCCTAAGTAGTTCTATCATCGGACGTATGATAGAAGATAAGGATGGAAATTTATGGATATGTACAGAAGGAGGTGGAGTAAATGTCTATTACCGAAAAGAAGGGACTTTCCGATGGTTACGCCACGAAGAGGGACGCAACAGTATTTCGCATAATAACGTAAAAGCGATCTATTATGATCAAAAGGGTGAAAGAATGTGGTTCGGAACCCACTTAGGCGGACTTAATAAACTGGATTTACGTACGAACCGCTTCACTCATTACAGAATGAAAGAAGATGATCCCCACTCATTACCCTCAGACATCATCCGGGATATAACTCCTTTCCATGATCAGCTCATTGTGGGTACACAAAACGGGGTATGCCTATTTGATCCGGAAACAGAAACCTGCCAGCAACTCTTCAAAGATACCAGAGAAGGACAGGCTATAAAAATGGTGGCCGATTTATTTGTTGATAGAGACAGTACACTTTGGATTGCTGCAACAGGCGAAGGCGTTTATTCCTATCGGTTTGATACAGATAAACTGACCAATTACCGACATGACCCAACAATTCCGAACGATGTCGACAATCATACAAACAGTATCAGTAACAACAATGTAAACAGTATCATGCAGGACAGCCAGGGCAACTTATGGTTTTCTACATCAGGCAGCGGGCTCGATCTGTATCACAAGGAAACAGATAGTTTTGAGAATTTCGATATGCAGAAAAACGGCCTCTCCAGTGATTGTATCTACGAAATACATGAATCGTCTTTTGAAAAAAACTGCCTGCTGCTCATTACTAATCAAGGATTCTCCCAGTTTGATGTTCCTAACCGAAGATTCCACAATTACAGCATTGAAAACGGATTTCCTTTAACTGCTGTGAATGAGAATGCACTGTATATCACCCGTGACGGAGAAGTATTCCTGGGTGGTGTACAGGGAATGATATCCTTTCACGAAAAAGCTCTGTTTTTTACCCCAAAATCATACAATATCCTCCTGTCACGTCTCGTCGTCAACGGAAAAGAGATTGCTCCGGATGACGAAACCGGTATCTTGCAATACTCTTTATCTTATACTCCCGAGATTACCCTACAGGCGAATCAGAATATGTTTAGTATCGAATATGCCACCTCGAACTATATTCCTGCCAACCGGGATAAAATACTTTATCGTCTCGAAGGATTTTCCAATGAATGGAACAGTGTACAACGCGGTCAAAACTTCATCACATACACCAACCTGAATCCCGGTACGTATACTTTTATAGTAAAGACCCAGCGGGAAGATATCAAAGCAATCCGGCTAAAAATTCATATTCTTCCACCATGGTATAAGACTTGGTGGGCGTACCTTATTTATGTTGTGTTAACAGGTAGTCTGCTATTATATCTTATCCGGGTTTATAAATCGAGAATCCGTTTGCGTGAATCTCTCAAATACGAACAGAAACATATTGAAGATCTGGAATCATTAAATCAGTCCAAACTAAGATTCTTCACTAATATTTCTCATGAATTCCGTACACCACTTACACTTATTGTGGGGCAGATAGAAACGCTGTTACAAATACAGACATTTACTCCAACTGTGTATAATAAAATTTTAAGGATTTACAAAAGCAGTATGCAATTGCGCGAGTTAATCGGAGAGTTACTGGATTTCCGTAAACAGGAACAGGGACATATGAAGATTAAAGTAAGCAGGCATAATCTGGTTACTTTCCTTTATGAAAACTACTTATTATTTTTAGAGTATGCCAGCAGCAAAAAAATCAACTTCAAATTTAAAAAAGAGGAGGAAGACATTGAAGTATGGTATGACCAGAAGCAGATGCAAAAAGTCATCAACAATTTACTCTCCAACGCATTAAAGCATACTAAGGAAGAAGACACGATCTCTATCTGTGTAAAAAAACAAAACGGCAATGCTGTCATCATAATACAAGATACAGGTTCGGGTATTGATGCTGCCGAGATAGATAAAATATTCGACCGCTTCTATCAGACTGAGCAGCTTGACACTTTAGCAGTAGGTGCCGGAACCGGAATAGGACTGGCATTAACCAAAGGTATCATTGAGTTACATCACGGTACAATATCCGTAGAAAGTGAAAAAGGTAAAGGCAGTAGCTTTATTATCACATTAAAATTAGGCAACGGGCACTTTGAACAAGAGCAGATTTCCCTGAAAGAAGAGATCATACAACAGCAGGAACCCGTACAGCCAGGTACTGCCGCTGTAATGGCAGAAGCAGCTTTAGACAACGACATCGTTCCGACTCACCCATCAGATATTAAAATGCTGATTGTGGAAGATGATGCATCTATTCGTGAAATGCTGGCAGAACTCTTCCGAACTTTCTATCAGGTTATTACTGCATCGGATGGCGTAGAAGCATTGGAACTGGTACAGAAGGAAATGCCAGGTATCGTGTTAAGTGATGTAGTCATGCCTCGTATGTCCGGAACGGAATTGTGCAAACAGATCAAAGGCGAGTTTAATACCTGCCATATCCCGGTCGTTTTACTTACAGCAAGAACTGCCGTAGAACATACTGTAGAAGGATTACGTCTTGGAGCTGATGATTATATCACAAAACCATTCAATATCAACATATTAGTTTCACGTTGCAATAATCTTGTCAATTCTCGTATTCAGTTGCAGGAGAAGTTTACAAAACAGCCTCAGGCATTTGCACAGATTCTGGCCACAAATCCTATGGATAAGGAGATGTTGGACCGTGCTATGGAAATTATAGAAAAGTATCTGGATGATTCAACTTTCAATGTCAATACCTTTGCCCGTGAAATGGGAATGGCACGTACCAACCTGTTCAGTAAGCTAAAAGCCGTAACCGGACAAACTCCCAATGATTTCATACTTACCATCCGTCTGAAAAAAGGTGCCGTTATGTTACGGAACAATCCAGAGTTGAACATTACAGAAATTTCGGATAAAGTAGGGTTCTCTTCATCGCGATATTTCAGTAAATGTTTTAAAGATGTATATCACGTCAGTCCGATGAATTATCGAAAAGGAGAAGAAGGAGAAGACGACGAAGAAGAAGAGTGATTAGTGGTTAATGATTAGTGATTAGTGATAAGTGATTAGTACCATACAGGAAAATTGCGCAGCCTACTAATCACTTATCACTAATCACTAACCACTAATCACCCATCCCTAATCGCTTATCACTCCCCATTATGTACTTTTCTTGCCTTTATCCGTACAACATTATCCACTATCTTGTTTCATGAGGACTATCTTTGCACTGTAGAAATCCTTAAACAATAAAAACCATGAAACAGGTATTGTATACTTTACCTCTACTTTCCGGTATCACTTTGATAACGAGTTGTGGAGTCAGTGCCCAAAAAGAAACTGGAAATAACAAGCAACAAAAACCTAATATTATCTATATTTTTGCTGACGATCTTGGCATTGGTGATCTTAGTTGTTACGGAGCAACCAAAGTTAGTACCCCTAACATTGACCGGCTGGCAGGACAAGGTGTACAGTTCACCAATGCCTATGCAACTTCCGCCACCAGTACTCCTTCCCGGTTCGGACTATTAACAGGCATGTATCCCTGGCGACAAGAAAACACAGGAATTGCTCCGGGAAACTCCGAATTAATTATTGATACTACTTGTGTCACGATGGCCGACATGATGAAAGATGCAGGATATACTACCGGTGTAATAGGGAAATGGCATCTCGGACTAGGTCCCAAAGGAGGAACCAACTTCAATAAACAGATATCACCCAATGCACAAGACATCGGTTTTGATTACGAATTTGTAATTCCTGCTACCGTAGATCGTGTACCTTGTGTGTTCGTAGAGAATGGGCGGGTAGTAGGACTCGACCCGAACGACCCGATTACAGTCAGCTATAATCATAAAGTGGGTAACTGGCCTACAGGTGAAGAAAATCCAGAGTTGGTTACACTCAAACCCAGCCAAGGGCACAACAATACAATTATTAATGGTATTCCCCGCATCGGATGGATGACAGGAGGAAAATCGGCTCTCTGGAAAGACGAAGATATTGCCGACATCATTACCAACAAAGCTAAAAACTTCATTTCACAACATAAAGACGAACCGTTCTTCCTGTATATGGGAACACAGGATGTACATGTTCCCCGCATTCCACACCCTCGTTTTGCAGGTAAAAGCGGATTAGGTACCCGCGGTGATGTTATTCTGCAATTGGACTGGACAATCGGTGAAATCATGAATACATTGGACAGCCTGAACCTTACAGACAACACAATGCTAATTTTCACAAGCGATAATGGTCCCGTCATTGATGACGGTTATCAAGACCAGGCTCTTGAAATGCTGAACGGCCATACCCCTATGGGGATTTACAGAGGTGGCAAATACAGTGCTTATGAAGCTGGTACACGCATTCCATTCATCGTTCGCTGGCCGGCAGGCATCAAACCAAGTAAACAACAAGCCCTTTTCTCCCAAATAGACGTTTATGCCTCTCTTGCTTCTTTACTGAAACAGCCTTTGCGAAAGGGGGCTGCTCCTGATAGTCAGGAACATTTAAGAGTGTTATTAGGTAAAGAAGCTGCTAACCGTGACTACGTTGTACAGCAAAACCTGAATAATACACTTGCTATCATCAAGGGACAATGGAAATACATTGAACCCAGTGATGGACCGGCTATCGAGTACTGGACAAAAATGGAATTAGGCAATGATAAACGTGCTCAACTATACAATCTGTCATCTGATCCTTCCGAAAGACAGAATGTGGCAAACGAACATCCCAAAATAGTGCAAGAGTTATCTGCTTTATTAGAAGAAGTAAAGAAATAAAGATCTTATTTTTAATACACAATTCATATGACAAAATACAAATCTATCAGAAATGGTATCTGTGCTACCATAATGGCGGTTACACCTATCCTGCTTTCAGCACAAATAGTTAAACATGACAGGCTTCTGTCTTTCGAATCGGCAGAAGTACCTTCATTTATTTCCGGTACAAACTCCGGTCTATCCATCTCCGACCAACATTATAAAGACGGTACGCACTCCCTGCAATGGAAATTCCAGCCAGGGAGCAGTATCACCATTGATAAAGATCTGAAATTCGAAAAGAAAGATCCGACAGGAGTTGATAAATACCTGTCAGTCTTTGTGGTATGGATATACAATGAAAAGCCAATAGCCCAAACTATGCAATTCGAATTTCTGAAAGATGGAAAAGTATGTACTTCGTTCCCTTTCGGATTGAATTTCCATGGATGGCGGGCTGCCTGGGTATCTTATGAACGGGATATGCAAGGGACCCCCGAAGAGGGAATGAACAAAATACGCATTACCGCTCCCGATGTTCCGGGCGAAATATTCATTGATCATTTGCTCACAGCCGCTAAAATGGATCATCGTTATCAAACTGCCGATTTACAAGTGCCGTTTGTTAACAAAGAAACCGGTAATCATTGGTTATTTGCATTAAAATATTCTCAATTAACTCCGGATATCCCACTGGAAAAGACGGTTAGTAACCTGCAACATAAGGAAATAAAAGTAATAGAAAATCGTCTGCGGGAAATAATCTGTCCTCCAAGTGAGGTTACTCCTCAGACGATAGCCAACCTGCGCAAAGCATATGACTCCTATGGTATAACATACAAAGATGGCAAAGTTTCCGGACTTCCTCTTTTTTACGGACGTGCAGCCGAAGCTTACGAACGCATTCTGCCGGATTGGAAAGGAAATATAATAGCCGCTAATAACATGGAGGTTAGCAATTTCTTTAGTTTGATGAACAGAATCGCCGTGGCATATAACAATGCAATAAATCCTCAAGACAAAGACGCGCTCAAGCAAATGTTTATTACAATGTATGATCATATTACCGATCAGGGGATAGCATATGGCAGTTGTCTGGGTAATATCACCCATTACGGTTATAGTTTCCGTCCTTTCTTTACAGCCTATTTTCTGATGAAAGAGGTATTCCGGGAAATAGGAAAACAAGAAGAAGCAGAAAAGGCAATGCTTTGGTATTCGACTGTAAACGATGTATATAATAAACCGAAAACAGCAGGTATCGATATTGATTTCTTTAATACACTCAGTACCGGACGCATCGCCAGCATCCTGTTCATGGAAGATACTCCTGAGAAAGTACAGTATCTGAAATCCTACTCACGATGGCTCAATAATGGTTGTCTACCGGCTGAAGGGTTGAATGATGCCTTCAAAGCAGACGGTTCCGCCTATCACCATTGTAACAATTATCCGGCCTATGCAACAGGTGGTCTTACCGGAGCTACCAACATGATTTACCTATTAAGTCATACCAATTTTGCAGTATCAGAATTAGCTCATCAGACAGTAAAAGAGGTACTTCTCACCATGCGTTTCTATTGTAACAAACGTAGTTTCCCTCTCTCAATGTCCGGGCGTCATCCCAATGGGAAAGGAGAGTTAATTCCCGAGCATTATATTCTAATGGCTCTGGCAGGCTCCCCTGACAGAAAACAAGATATCGACACAGATATGGCCAATGCCTATTTACGCCTTACAGAAGCACCGTATAAATGCAACAAACAAGAAGAATCCTTCAGAAATCTATTTACTGCTAAAGGATTTAGTCCGGAACAGGATCCTGAAGGAAATAAAGCAATGGGATACGCTTGTGTATCCATACAACGTCGTAATAACTGGTCGGCAGTAGCCCGCGGTCATTCGCGTTATCTATGG